>JAXDOO010000246.1:0-3395 GCA_034668865.1 Alphaproteobacteria bacterium | reverse complement strand
TGTCGATGATGGCTTTATCGGTTCCCGCAGGAGCAACGAGGCCATGCCACGTCGTCGCATCGAATCCCTTGATGCCCAGCTCATCGATGGTTGCCAGTTCGGGGAAGACGTCGATGCGCTTCGGCGTCGTCACCGCCAGCGCCCGCACGGTCTTGGCCTTGATATGGGCCGCCACCGATGCGGAGGTGGCGAACATGATCTCCACCTCGCCCGCGATAACGTCCTGCAGCGCCGGCGCGGCGCCTTTATAGGGAATGTGGTCGATGTCGACCTTGGCCTCGGTCTTGAACAGCTCGCCGGAAAGATGCGCAGCCGCTCCGTAGCCGGAAGAAGCGTAGCGAAGCTTGCCCGGCTTCGACTTCGCCAGCGCGATCAGCTCCGCCATCGAGTTGGCAGGAACCTTCGGGTTGACGACGAGAATATTCGCCTGCGAGCCGACCAGGCTGATGGGCGCAAAATCCTTGATCGCATCAAATTTAATGTTGGCGTAGAGCGCCGCGTTGGTCGACAGGATGCTGTTGTTTCCCATCAGCAGCGTGTAGCCATCCGGCGCCGACTTCGCGACGAACTCCGCAGCCACATTACCCCCGGCGCCCGGCCGGTTGTCGATGATAAAGGTCTGCCCGAGAATTTCGGACATCTTCTTCCCGAGGATCCGGGACAACACGTCGCTGGGACCACCCGGCGTAAACGCCACCACCAGGGTAACGGGTTTATTCGGATACGAGGACTGCGCGGTTGCCGCAGAAATCGCCGTGGTAGCGGCGATCATTACACCCGCCAGAGCGGACAAGATTTTTCGCATATTTACCTCCCGCCCCGGGTCTAGACGCCCGGGTGCGCTAATTATAGGTCGGCCGATCCCGACCCATCTGCAAAAACTTTGGGCCAATCCGGTTTTCTTTTTGGAAAATGGTCGTATGGACTTGGCGGGTTGACCATGCCGCCCGGCGTTTCGTCACACGCAATACTCCGGTGAATCTCTTCAGTCTTCCTGAAACGCGACCTCCCGGGTCCGGCGTACGGCCGGCAACAGCACCGATGCCAGCATGGCGAGAGAGAGCACAAGGATCGTGGCGCTGATCGGCCGCTGAAAGAAGACGAAAGCGTCGCCGCCGGATATCTGCATCGCGCGACGGAGATTCTCCTCCATCAGCGGTCCAAGAATAAAGCCGAGCAGCAAAGGCGCGGGCTCGCATCCGAGTTTGAGAAACACGTAGCCAAGCGCACCGAAGAAAGCCATCGTGTAGACATCGAATTGCGCATTCGACAACGTGAATACGCCGATGGCGCAGAAAACCAGAATGGCCGGAAAGAGATATGCGTACGGCACCTTGAGAAAATAAATCCAGATGCCGATAAGCGGCAGATTGAGGATGATCAGGAAAACATTACCGATCCACATCGACGCTATCAGGCCCCAGAACAAGGCAGGCTGCTCCGTCATTACAGCCGGTCCAGGCTGAATGCCCTGGATGATCATCGCACCGATCATCAACCCCATGATCGGGTTGGAGGGAATGCCAAGCGTCAGCATCGGAATAAAGGAAGTTTGCGCGCCCGCGTTGTTCGCACTCTCCGGGCCTGCGACACCTTCGATCGCACCGTGACCGAATTCCTCGGGCCGGCGCGAGATCTTCTTTTCCATCGCATAGGAAGCAAAGGCGGCGAGCAGCGCGCCACCGCCCGGCAACAGGCCCAGAAACGAGCCGAGCGCGGTGCCACGTAGAATTGACATGCGCGAACGGCGGAATTCTTCACGCGTGGGCAACAGGCTACCCACCTTCGCGATTTTGACCGTTTCGCTCTGCGTTTGCTCCAGATTACGGATGACTTCGCCGAGGCCGAAAATTCCCATCGCCACGACGACAAAATTGATGCCATCGGACATCTCCGGGATGCCCATGGTGAAACGCGAAGAGCCGGACATGACGTCGGTGCCGGCAAGCCCGAGTAAAAGTCCGAGCACAACCATACCGAGCGCCTTGAGGGGCGAACCGACCGCCAACACGACGGACGCAATCAGGCCCAGCACCATCAACGAGAAATATTCCGGCGAGGCAAATTTGAGAGCAACGCGCGCAAGCAGCGGTGCTGACATCGCGATGACGAGCGTTGCAACGGTGCCGGCGAAAAACGAACCGATGGCCGCGATGGCAAGCGCGGAACCCGCACGTCCCTTCTTGGCCATCTGATACCCCTCGACCGCCGTCATCACAGAGGATGACTCACCCGGCAGATTGACCAGGATTGCCGTCGTGGAACCGCCGTATTGCGCTCCGTAATAAATCCCCGCGAGCATGATGAGAGATTCCACCGGCGGCAGCGCGAAAGTCACCGGTAACAACATCGCAATCGCCGCGAGCGGCCCAAGCCCCGGCAGGACACCGATCAGCGTTCCCAGCAGCACGCCGATGAAGCAGTGCAGTAGATTTGTCAGCGAAAGCGCGGTTGAAAAGCCGAGGCCCAGATTTGAAATCAGTTCCATCAATGCGGCCCCAGCGCGAACCAGGGGCCAAGCACGGGAATCGGCAGGCCCAGCAGCTTGATGAAAATGCCGTAGCAGAAGGCTGCCATGCCGACTGCCAGTCCCGCCATCGGCAACCAGCGGGTTCGCGGATTTCCTGCCGCGGAGACGAGCACCAGAACGGCAACGGCAACCAGTATGCCGGCATCGCGGATCAGCAGGCCAAAGAGAACGCTCCCGACAAGGACTGAAATGAAGCCGCGCCAGACGAATCCGGCGACCTGCTCCTTCGAACGCAATGACACCAGCAGAACCCCTGCCCCGATGAGCATGAGCAGCACCGACAGCATCGTGGGGAAATAGCCCGGTCCCATACGCCGGCCAGTGCCGAGACCGTAATTGCGGCTGGCCCAAAAGAACATGGCGCCCATCGCAATGAAGAGCGAGCCGGCCAGAAAATCCCTGTTTTTATGCAACGTCGCCACTGCATTCCCCACAACGGCTGAGGTAGCTGCGCAACAATAGAACCGGGCGTTTCGATGAGAAACACCCGGTTCTTTCCTTGCAACGATTTCCGTTTATTCGATGCCGGCGGCCAGCAGCGCCTTCCGAGCCTCCGGAGCGGCGAGAAGCTCCAGGAACTTCGCACTGTCGGGAGAGTGATTGGCGCCTGTCATGGGCGCCGCCACATAGCTGGTGTAGTTCTGGACATCGGCAGGCAGCGGCGCGACGAAACGAAGGCCCTTGGTGGTGTGCATCTTGATCTCGGTCATGGCGCCGAGACCGATCTCGTTATCTGATCCCTTGATGATGTGCTCCATCACAGCTTCGCCGTCCGGATACCGCTTGGTTTTCGGTGCGAGCTGATCGGCAATGCCTTGCTTGACGAACAGCTCCTGAAGATAGTTTCCGGTCGAGGCCTGATTGT
>JAXDOO010000245.1:0-4208 GCA_034668865.1 Alphaproteobacteria bacterium | reverse complement strand
GCGCGGCTGGATATTGCCGATCCCTATGCGGCGCGTAATGCCAACTGAGACTATGCCCGAAAGCGACCCACCAAAGCGTAACGAATTGTCCAGTCAGCGCGACACCGATCATGCGCCGGCGCGGCCGGCGCGGCCGGCGCGCGCGGCGGAGAACGGCGAAAGCCTGATGACCCGCTTGCTGCGCGCGCTTGGTCTGAGGTCCGGCACCACCCGCGATGAGCTCGAAGAGGTGCTGGAGGAAGGCGCAGGCGATGAGACCGGCTTCTCGCCGGAAGAGCAGGCGATGCTCAAAAACATCCTCGGCCTGCGCGAGCGCCGCATTGAGGATGTCATGCTGCCGCGCGCCGACATCATTGCTGTGCAGCAGGATATCTCGCTCGGCGACCTGGTGAAGGTGTTCGAAAACGCCGGTCACTCGCGGCTCGTTGTTTATGGTGACACTCTCGACGATCCCGCCGGCATGGTGCACATCCGCGACCTCATCGCCTTTATGACCGCACGCGCCGCCGTGAAGCCGGAAGCCAATGCCATGCGCAAGAAACCGCTGCCGGCGGGGCTCGATCTGAAAAAGCTCGATCTGTCACTGCCGCTTTCCTCCACCAAAATTATGCGCACGCTGTTGTTCGTGCCGCCGTCGATGCCGGCGATCGATCTGTTGGCGCGGATGCAGTTAACCCGCATCCATCTCGCCTTGGTAATCGACGAATACGGCGGCACCGACGGATTGGTTTCCATGGAGGACATCGTCGAGCTGATCGTGGGCGACATCGCCGACGAACACGATGAGGACGCGGCGCCGTCGGTGGTACGCCAGGCGGATGGCTCCTTTATTGCTGATGCGCGCGCCAGCCTCGACGATGCCATCGCCACGGTGGGCGCTGAATTCGACGTCGGCGACGCAGCCAACGACGTAGATACGCTCAGCGGCTATGTCGTGACTCTTGCCGGACGTGTGCCATCGCGGGGAGAATTCGTCCCCGGCCCCGGCCCGTTCGAGATCGAGGTGCTCGACGCCGATCCGCGCCGCGTTAAGAAAGTGAGGATCTACAACGTCAATGCACGCAGACTGGAACGCACCCGCCGCGAGACGAAGCGGCGCGAAGCCCTGCCCAGCGCAGCGAATACGCCGGCGACCTCAATCGACCATTCCGCCGCCGCCGAGGATGGCATAGCCCCGAAAAAAGGCGCCGGCCGGTCGTGAGCTTCACTCATTTGGCCCATTCCATCGTCCTCGCCTGGGGCTGGCAGCGCGCGGCCATCGCCTTTGTCGCGGGCGCATTCTCCGTACTGGCCCTGCCGCCGATCGATCTCTGGCCGGTGATGTTCGTCACTTTCCCGGTTCTGGTCTGGCTGATCGACGGCGCCGGCTCCGGCCGCTGGGGCGGAATCCTCGCTGCCGCGTCAACCGGCTGGTGGTTCGGCTTTGGCTATTTTCTCGCCGGGCTTTACTGGGTGGGCTACGCCTTCCTGGTTGACGCGGAAACCTTCGGCTGGCTGTTGCCGGTTGCGGTGGCGGGGCTGCCCGCCGGGCTTGCGTTGTTTACGGCGCTAGGCTGCGCGCTCGCACGGGCGATGTGGACGCGCGGACCGGTGCGCATTCTAGCGCTCGCGGTCGCATTCACCCTGGTCGAATGGGTCCGTGGCCATCTCCTCACCGGGTTTCCCTGGAACACCTACGGTTATGCGCTCACCGGGCCATTGGTGCTGGCGCAGGCCGCTTCTCTGTTTGGGATCTGGGGCCTCACCTTTTTGGCTGTCAGCATTTTCGCCAGCCCAGCGACACTCACCGATGATTCGATGGACACGCGGCGGCGCTGGCTGCCGCTTGCAGCGAGCGTCCTTGTCCTCGTTGCGCTGGGAATTTTCGGCGCTGCCCGGCTGGCGGGAAACCCCACCACCTTCGTCACCGGGGTGCGTCTGCGCCTGATGCAGCCAAACACCCCACAGGACGACAAGTTCAACTATTCCGCCAAGCAGAAGGTGATGGACCATTACGTCACGTTGTCGGACCGATCGACCGGGCCGCAATCGACCGGCCTGAGTGATGTGACGCATCTGATCTGGCCGGAGGCGGCGTTTCCCTTCTTTCTCACGCACGAACCCGACGCGATGGCGCAAATCGCGGATCTGCTTCCTGAGGGCGCAGTGTTGATTACCGGCGCGGTGCGGCCGGCGGACAGCGGACCGAGAACAGAGCAAGCCTACAACTCGGTCTATGTTATCGATCACGACGGCTCGATTCTCACAGTCCACGACAAGGTGCATCTCGTCCCGTTCGGCGAATACCTGCCGCTGCAAACTTTGCTCGAGCAAGTCGGGCTGCAGCAACTGACCAAGGTGGCAGGCGGCTATCTGTCGGGCGATCGCCACCGCAGCTATAGCCTGCCGCGCGCGCCGCGCATGCTGCCGCTCGTTTGCTATGAGGTAATTTTCCCAGGTCAGGCGGTGCCGCGCGATGATCGGCCTGACTGGGTGCTCAATCTCACCAATGATGGCTGGTTCGGCATCAGTTCGGGCCCTTATCAGCACTTTCGTCAGGCGCGGGTACGCATGATTGAGGAAGGGCTGCCGCTTGTGCGCGCCGCCAATACCGGCATCTCTGCGGTGGTCGATCCGCTCGGGCGCGTCATCCGCTCGCTGCCGCTCGGCGCCGAGGGCGTGCTGGATTCGGCCTTGCCGCAACCGGTCGAGCCGACGGTTTATGTGCGCGCGGGGGATAGTCCGGTGGGCCTCGTTGTCGCTGCCGCTTTTCTCCTCGTCATCCGTCGGCGGATGCGGCGCTGACAACGTCGAAGCGAAGATCCGAGAAATCCGGCTAGGTAGCTTAAATAACTGCGGCTATCCGTTTCTGCCGTTACGGTTCAATTTGTCGCATCGTCCCAAGTCATAGAATTGTCGGAACCCACAGTGCTGCCTCGTATTATTGCGTGTGATACGACCCTAAGGTGAAAGAAAGTCGCGATGACCAAGAAGACGCCGAATCCAACGGACAAATATGTCGGCAGCCGCGTGCGCATGCGGCGGATGATGCTCGGCATGAGCCAGGAAAAGCTCGGCGACGCACTTGGCCTGACTTTTCAGCAGGTGCAGAAATACGAGAAGGGCACGAACCGCATCGGCGCGAGCCGGCTGCAGCAGATCGCACATTTTCTCCAGGTTCCCGTCTCTTTCTTTTTTGAGGGCGCGCCCGATCTTCCCGCCAGGCCGGCCGGCACGATGGATGCCCCGTCGCCGTCCTATGTTTCCGATTTCCTCGCGACCTCGGACGGCTTGGCTTTGACCAAGGCCTTTATGCGGATAAAAGACCCCAAGCTGCGGCGGCGGATCGTGGATTTGGTTTCGCAGATCGCCGGCGAGGAATAACGCTCTCGATGGCGCGCCCGCCATGGGGAACAGCCATCTTGACCCTCTCCGAGGACACTGTAACAAAGCCCTCCGATCGATAGGTCAGGGCCGCGCGGCGGCGTTTTGGGGGTCTTCGTGTCACGTAAAAGCTACCTGTTCACCAGCGAGTCTGTCTCCGAGGGGCATCCCGACAAGGTCTGCGACCAGATTTCAGACGCGGTCCTCGACGCGTTCCTTGAAAACGATATCAAGCTCGGCATCGCCGACGACAGCAAGGCGAATACCCGGCTGGGCTGCGAAACCCTCGCGACCACGAACAAGATCGTGATCGCCGGCGAAGGCCGCGGACAGGCGCCGCTGTTCCACAAATATGGTCAGCACGCGGTGATCAACCGCGAGATGGTTGCGCAGATCGCACGCGATGTGGTGCGCGAGATCGGCTACGACCAGGAAGGTTTCTCCTATCACGGCGCAGACGTGGAAGTGCTGCTGCACGGCCAGTCACCGGACATCGCCATGGGCGTCGATGCCAAGAAAAAGAAGACCGGCGACGAAGAAGGCGCGGGCGATCAGGGCATGATGTTCGGTTTCGCCTGCAGCGAGAGCGAGGTCTATGAGAAGGGCTCCTTCATGCCGGCCCCGATTTTCTTTGCTCACAGGATATTGAAGGTGCTGGCTGAGAAGCGCCGCTCCAAGCAGTTGTTCGACATTCAGCCGGACTCCAAAAGCCAGGTGACGGTGCAATATATCGATGGCAAGGCGGTCGGCTGCACCAAGGTGGTGGTTTCCACCCAGCACAATGCCGCCAGCCGCAATGGCAAGAAATATACCCCCGGCATGGTGAAAGAGCTGATCGCCGATAC
>JAXDOO010000244.1:0-8162 GCA_034668865.1 Alphaproteobacteria bacterium | reverse complement strand
GAAAGCCAACGCGCCGTGCTCGAATATCTGGCCGAGATGAAGCGCGAGGGCGCGGCGCCGAAGAAGGGCTGCGAGGTGATCGGCCGCAGGCACGAAGGCAGCCTGCTGCCGCTGTTCATGACGCTGGGAAAATTGGGCGATGCCAAGCGCTTCTGTGTGGTGTTCCGCGACCTGACGTCGTGGAAGAAGTCGGAAATGGAATTGGTCGCCGCGCGCCGGCAGGCCGAAAAGGCATCCTCCGCCAAATCCGAATTCCTCGCCAAGATCAGCCACGAGATCCGCACGCCGCTCAATTCCATCATCGGCTTTTCCGAGGTGATGATGGACGAGCGTTTCGGCCCGATCGGCAACGAGCGTTACAAGCAATATCTTAAGGACATCCACCAGTCGGGCGGCCATCTGGTGTCGCTGCTCAATGATCTGCTAGACCTGTCGAAGATCGAAGCGGGCAGGCTCGATCTTTCCTTTGGCCGCGTCAGCCTGAACGAACTGACCCAGCAGTGCGTGTCGCTGATGCAACCGCAGGCCAACCAGGAGCGCGTCATCATCCGCACTTCGCTGCCGAACGTGCTGCCTTCGATCATGGCGGACGCGCGCTCCGTGCGGCAGATCGTGATCAATTTGCTTTCCAACTCGATCAAGTTCACGGGCGCGGGCGGACAGGTGATCATCTCCACCACCCATACCGACGACGGCGAAGTGGTACTGCGGGTGCGCGACACCGGGCACGGCATGACCGAAAAAGAAATCCAGATGGCGCTGGAGCCGTTCCGGCAGCTCGCCACTTCGTCGCGCTGGGGTTCGGGCGGAACGGGATTGGGTCTGCCTCTGACCAAGGCGCTGGTGGAAGCCAACCGCGCTAATTTTTCCATCAGAAGCGCGGTGAATGCCGGCACGCTGGTGGAAATCTCCTTCCCGCCCGGGCGCGTGCTGGCGGCTTGATCCTTCGCCGCATTCCGTTTCGCGTTGCCGGAACAAAGGCGACGTGACTGATTTGGAGCAGTTCCAATCAGAGCGCTTCCTAGAACTGTTCTAAGCTATTGATCTTGAAGAATAAATTACTTGACCAACCGCTTAATCGCCCGCATTCGTTTATCCAAATCCCGCAACGAATGAGGACCCGATGAACGTTCTCCGCACCAAGCTTCTGGCCGGAGCCACCGTTGCGGTGCTGGCGGCAGCGACCACCCATACCCACGCCAACGAGGTCAACGTCTATACCTATCGTGAGGTACAACTGATCCAGCCGCTGCTGGACGCCTTCACTAAGGACACCGGCATCAAGACCAATGTCGTCGCCGCAAGCTCCGGCCTGGAACAGCGCATCAAGGCCGAGGGCGCCAACAGCCCGGCCGACGTATTGCTGACCGTGGACATAGGACGTCTGCAGGAAGCGGTTGACCTCGGAATTACCCAGCCGCTGAAATCCGGCGTGCTCGAAAAGGCAATCCCCGAGCAATACCGCGACCCGAACGGACACTGGTTTGGCATCTCGATGCGCGCGCGCGTGGTCTATGCCTCCAAGGAGCGCGTGAAGCAGGACGCCATCACTTATGAAGAGCTGGCCGACCCGAAATGGAAGGGCAGGATCTGCATCCGCTCCGGCCAGCACATTTATAACAACGCGTTGTTCGCGGCTTACATCGCCAAGCACGGTGAGGCCAAGGCGCAAGAATGGCTACGTGGACTGAAGGCCAATCTGGCGCAGAAGCCGTCCGGCGGTGACCGCGAAACCGCGCGCGACGTCGCGGCCGGCAAATGCGATATCGGCATCGGCAACACCTATTACTGGGCGCTGATGAACGACAAGGAAACGGATAAGAAACCCTGGGCCGACGCGACGCGCGTCATCCTGCCGACCTTCCAGGGCGGCGGTACCCATGTTAATTTGTCCGGAGTCGTTCTGGCCAAAAATGCACCCAATAAGGCCAATGCGATCAAGTTGATGGAATGGCTGGTCAACGATAAGGCGCAGCATCTCTATGCCGACGTCAATTACGAATATCCGGTGCTGAACGGCATTGCCATCAACAAAACAATCGCCAATTACGGCAACCTCAAGCCCGACTCCATGCCTATCTCCAAGATCGCAGAGAATAAGAAAGCCGCTGCGACTCTGGTCGATAAGGTCGGCTTCGACAATTGACGATCTTGTCCGGCCCTTCGCTTGACGGCCCCGCCCGGCGCGGGGCCGTTCGTCTGTGGCCGGCGCAGAAACTTACCGCCCTCGCCGTCGTATTGGCTATTGCCGGGCTGGTTGCCGCACCGCTTATCAGCCTCATCAGAATCGCACTGATCGGCGACGCGGAGATTGCCGGCCATCTCGTGGCTTATGTTCTGCCGGTGGCGCTAACGCAAACGGCGCTGTTGTTGATCGGCGTGGCCGTGATCAGCTCGCTGCTCGGCGCCAGCACGGCATGGATCGTCACGACCTTCCAGTTCCCCGGCCGCAGCACGCTGCTTTGGCTGTTGCCGCTGCCGCTGGCGATTCCGACTTACATCGGCGCCTACATCTATGCCGACATTCTTGACACCGCGGGGCCAGTGCAGAGCACGCTGCGCGCGATCTTCGGCTGGCAGTCGCCCGCCGACTACTGGTTTCCGCCCATCCGCTCGGTCGGCGGTGCCATCTTCATCATGGGCATCGTGCTCTATCCCTATACTTACCTTGCCGCGCGCGCGATGTTTCAAACCCAGCACCGCGCCTTCGTGGACGCCGCGCGCACGCTGGGAGCAAGGCCATGGGCGGTGGCGCGGCAGATTACCGTGCCGCTGGCGCGACCGGCGCTAGCGGTCGGGATCGCGCTCACTTTACTGGAGACCCTGAACGATATCGGCGCCAGCGAATATCTCGGCGTGCAGACGCTGACGCTTACCGTATTCACCACCTGGCTCAACCGCGGCAGCCTGCCGGGAGCGGCGCAGATCTCGCTGATCATGCTTGCGGCGGTGGCCGGGGTGATCGCGCTCGAACGCTACGGCCGCCGGGGTCAGGCCTATGTCACGCCGGTGCATGGCCGAGGGCCGGCGCCGCGCATTGCGCTGCACGGCCGCGGCGCCCGCCTCGCGGTCTTCCTGTGCTGCATTCCGGTCGCGCTCGGTTTTGTCATTCCAGCGGTCTTCCTGCTGGCCCAGGTAGTCACGCGCGGACTGCTGGTGGGATTCGACCCGGCGCTCTTTCGTCACACCCTCACGACCGTGGCGCTGGCGGCAACCGCGACAGTGGCAGTGATTGTGCTGGGCCTGGCGGCGACGGTGGCACTACGGCTGGCGCAGCATCCCGCCATCGCCGGCTGCGTCAACTTCGCCGCGATCGGCTATGCCGTGCCCGGCACGGTGCTGGCGCTCGGATTGCTGGCGCCGCTGGTCGGCATCGATGAGATCATCAACTGGTTCACGTCTACCTTTGCCGGAAAGACCGTCGGCCTGGTGGTGGCCGGCTCCGGCATGGCGGTGGTGGCGGCTTACACCATACGCTTTCTCGCGATCGCCATCGGCTTCCTGCAGGCGGGCTATGCGCGCATCTCGACCGATTTCGACGATATGGCCCGCATCCTCGGCGCGCGGCCTGTGGCGCTGGTGCGGACCATCCACCTGCCGCTGGTACGCCCCGCGATCTGGGGAGCCGCGCTGCTGGTGTTCATCGACTGCCTGAAAGAGCTGCCAGCGACCCTGCTGCTGCGCCCCATGAATGTGGAGACGCTGTCGACCTATATCTACCAATACGCAACCCGCGGAAATTTCGAGGAGGGCGCGCTAGCCGCCCTGATGATCGTCGCGGTCGGCATCCTGCCGATCATCCGCATCGTCCGCTATGCCGACTTCGCCCAGGTGCCCCGCGACCGTTTACGTTAACCCTCGCGATTGGCCTGTTGCCGCGGCCGCCAAAGCCACGAAAGGGTCATGAAGCTCCTGCAGGTTGCGCGCCTGTGAGCCGCAAAGCTATAGTTTCGCGGGGGTTAGCAAATACATGCCGGAGTGCATCTCGTGACCGCGGCCAGCGGCTTCAAACGCCTTGGGTTAGCTCTTGCAGCGGTGCTCTTCATCAGCGCCGGGTTGCTCATCGTTTTGTCGTTGTTGATCTCCCCCGAGACCGCGCGCGAGGCGGTGAAGGCGGAAATCCGCGCCGTGGCCGGGCTCGAACCGGTATTGCGCGGCCCGGTGTCGGTATCGCTCTTCCCCTTCGGCACGGTAAGCTTCGATGAGGTAACTGTCGGCGAGGACCAGGCCGGCAACAAGGCGCTGACCGCCGAGCGCCTGACGGCGCGGCTGCGTTTCTTCCCGCTGCTCGCCGGACAGATCCAGGTTTCCGACCTTACGCTGGTCCGGCCCACCGTGACCGTTCTGCTGGAGTCGGGCGGCAAGTCGAACTGGACGCCGCTGGCCGGTACGCTGAGCGCGGCGCTTCGCCCGAGCGCGGAACGCACCGCCTCCTTCTCCGAGATCCGCATCGACAACGGCACGGTGGTGATCCGCGATGACGCGCGCGCGGTGTCTGAGACCATCACCAATATCGAAGGCTCGCTTGCCTGGCCTTCCCTGTTCCGCAGCTTCGCCGCCACTGGCAGATTCGACTGGCGCGGCGAGGCGGTCGACGCCAGCTTAAGCGTCAGCGATTTCGTGGCCGCGCTCGACGGCAATCCGTCGGGCATCAAACTGCGGCTGGCAGGCACGCCGCTGAAGCTTGTCTTCGATGGTAAGCTCAGCAGCCACCCAACGCTGAAGATCGAAGGCACGGTCGCTGCCGATTCCACCTCGCTGCGCGACGCCGTGCGCTGGGCTGGACGCAAGCAACTCCCGAGCGGCGGCTTCGGCCGGTTCTCGCTGAAGGCAAAGACCAATCTGGTCGGGAGCAGCATCGCGCTTTCATCCGTCGACATCGAGCTGGACGGCAACGCGGCGGAAGGCGTGCTCACCTTCGCATCCGACGGGCGCCAAACCGTGCAAGGTACGCTCGCTGCTGAGGCCATCGACCTGACGCCTTACGTCTCAGCGGTGCGCCTGCTTGCCGGCGACGAGCGCGAATGGGACGCGATGCCGATCACGCTCGACAGCCTCGCCGGTGTCGACCTCGATCTCCGGCTGTCGGCGGCACAGGTCAAACTCTCCGGAACTAAGCTTGGACGCACGGCGATTGCCGCCAATCTGCGTGGCGGGCAACTCACGGTCACGGTGGGCGAGTCGCAATCTTTCGGTGGCGTCGTCAAGGGTTCCTTCGATCTCGCAAAATCGCAGCCCGGCGCCGACGTCAAAGCCCAATTGCTGTTCACCAATGTCGACCTGCAAAGCTGCCTCGGCGCGCTGTTCGGCATGCAGCGGCTCGAAGGCAAGGGCAATCTCACCTTCAACATCGAGGGCTCCGGCCGCAGCGTTATGGCGGTCACCGAGACGCTCAACGGCTCCGCCACGCTCATCGGCCAAAAGGGCGCGGTCGCTGGGGTCAACGTGGAGCAATTGCTTCGCCGGCTGGAGCGCCGGCCGCTTTCCGGCGGCGGCGACTATCGCAGCGGGCGCACACCCTATGACAAGCTCACAGTTGCCTTGAGCATCGCGCAGGGAACCATCAGCGCCGACGAGGTGCGGTTGGACGGCCCGGCAGTGCGGCTGGTCCTGACAGGCAAGGCCTCGGTTCCCGCGCGTGACCTGGATTTCACCGGCATCGCGACCCTGGTTTCCACCGCTTCGGAAGGGCCCAGCTTCGAGCTGCCTTTCATGCTGCGCGGCGCCTGGGACGAACCGCTGATGCTGCTCGATACCCAGAGTCTGATTCGCCGGGCACCCGCCGCCGCCCCGCTGCTTGATGCGGTCCGCAACCGCGGCACGCGCGAGGCGGTGCGCTCGGCCATCGACCGGCTCGTCGGCAACACTCCGACCGCCCCCGCCGCGGCCAGAACCGACGATAACTAAGCCCCCGGCTTAGCGTTCGCCCGGGCAATCCATTATCATTCCGCGAGGACGAATCAGTCGTCGGCGAAACCGGCGGCGATGAGGCGCGATGCACGCTTTCCTTTGGACGCTGGTCAAGGTCCTAATCGCTTCGCTGGTGGCGGGGATCATTCTCAATCACTTCGGCATCACGCCGGATGAGCTGATCCGCTATTCCGGCATGACGCGCGAGCGGCTGGAAGAATTGGCGCGGCAGGGTATGGAGTGGGCCTTGCCGAATGTGATGCTCGGCGCGCTAGTGATCGTGCCGGTGTGGTTCCTCATCTACCTGTTCCGTCCACCCGGCCCTAGCAGGGAATAGCGACCCAACCCTACCTCGCACCCGGCACGGGCATCGCCGTTTTCGCTTCCCGCAGCTTCGACAGCAGTGACGCCGTCACGACGGTGACGGCGACCACGGCGATCATGATCGTGCAGATGGCATTGATCTCCGGCTTCACCCCGAGCCGCACCTCGGAATAGATGCGGATCGGCAGCGTGGTGGCCCCGGGTCCGGTGGTGAAGCTGGCGATTACCAGGTCGTCGAGCGAGAGCGTGAAGGCGAGCATCCAGCCGGCGGCTACGGCGGGCGCA
This sequence comes from Alphaproteobacteria bacterium, assembly GCA_034668865.1. Classification (GTDB taxonomy): domain Bacteria; phylum Pseudomonadota; class Alphaproteobacteria; order Rhizobiales; family Xanthobacteraceae; genus CANKHA01. The sequence continues at coordinate 1,643 of JAXDOO010000244.1, read as the reverse complement.
ATCAGCGGCAGGGTAACGGCAAAAAACGTTTTCACCGGCGGCGCGCCAAGATCCATCGCCGCTTCCTCGATGCTGCGGTCGAAGCCGAGCAGCCGCGCCTGCACGATGATGGTGACGAAACCCATGGTTAAAGTGGTATGGGCGATCACGATAGTCCAAAAACCGCGGTCGATCGCCACGGCCACAAACAACAACAGCAGCGACAGACCGGTGATCACTTCCGGAAGGATCAGCGGCGCGTAAATCATGGCCGAGAAGAGAAGGCGCCCGCGGAAACGGCCCAGCCGCACCAGCGACAGCGCGGAGAGAGTGCCCAGCACCGTCGCCAGCGTAGCTGAAAGCAGCGCGACCCGCAGGCTGGTCCAAGCCGCCTCCAGCATGGCCTGGTCCTGCAGCAATTCGGTATACCAGCGTGTCGACCAGCCAGCCCAAACCGTGACGAGGCGCGAGGCATTGAACGAATAGATCACCAGGATGGCGATCGGCAAATAGAGGAAGGCAAGGCCTAGTCCGATTGAGGCGATGTTGAACCAGCTTGGTCCCTTGCGCATCAGCGGTTCTCCTCCAGCGCGCGTAACTGCATTTGCTGGTAGATCACGACCGGCACGATCAAGAGAAAGAGCAAAATTACCGCCACGGCCGAGGCTGCCGGCCAGTCCCGGTTGGAGAAGAATTCCGTCCACAAAACCTGCCCGATCATCAGCTCTTCGGAACCGCCAAGCAGGTCCGGGATGACGAATTCACCGACAATCGGGATGAAGCAAAGCAGTGCGCCGGCGGCAATACCGGGCAGCGACAACGGCACGGTGACGAGCCAAAACGCCTTCCAGGGCCGGCAGCCGAGATCGGCGGCGGCTTCAAGTAGGCCCTCGTCAAGCTTTTCCAGCGTGGCGTAAATCGGCAGCACCATGAAAGGCAGGTAGGAATAGACAATGCCGATATAGATCGCGGTGTCGCTGGCGAGCCAGGCGAGCGGTTCGTCGATGATGCCGAGCGCGAGCAGCGCCTGGTTCAGCAGGCCCTCGCGCTGCAGGATGTTCATCCAGGCATAGACGCGGATGAGGAACGAAGTCCAGAACGGCAAGATTACCAGCACCACCAGCACCGGCTGCCAACGGCGCGGCATGCGCGCGAGCGCATAGGCAAGGGGAAAGCCCCCGAGCAGCAGCATCAATGTCGACAATGCCGCGATCGTCAGGCTGCGCAGATACGAACCGAGATAGAGGCTGTCGGAGATCAGCAGCCGGTAATTGTCGGCGGACAGAGCAGCGAAAAAATCCTTCACTCCCTGCCAGCCGGTGGCGAAATCGACGACCGGCAAATAGGGCGGCTGCGCCAGCGCGGTCTGCGACAGGCTGATCTTCAGCACGATCAGAAAAGGCGCAAGGAAGAAAGCGGCGAGCCAGGCATACGGCAAGACGACGACAAGGCGCGCGGCCCAGCTGCGGCGTTGCTCACCCATTGTTGCCCATCCTTCGAGACGTCGCGCTGACCGCACGCGGCTCCTCAGGATGAGGGCGTAAAACTTCGCTCCTCATGGTGAGGAGCCGGGCGGCGGCCCGGCGTCTCGAACCATGCGGCCACGGTTTCATCGCGTTAGCACCACGCCGGCGTCCGGCGCGAAGGAGAGCCACACGCGGTCG
>JAXDOO010000243.1:0-3051 GCA_034668865.1 Alphaproteobacteria bacterium | reverse complement strand
AGTCGCGAGAGAAATTCCGAGGAATGGCGGTTGGCGAAGAAGTCCAAGTTCTCATGCATAAGTTTGGTGAACATGCGCCGCTGGTTTTCCGCGATGATGCGGTAGCCAATGCGCGACAGCATGACGGTGTAACCGTAGGTCGCCGCGCCCTTAACGGTGAAGACCACAATCGTGGCGAGACTGATCCCCACGATCGCGGGAAAGTCGTGGTTGATATAGGCCTGATTGACGACTTCGCCGATCAGCCAGGCGGGCAGCGCGGTGCAGGCCGCGGCAATGGCCATCATCGGGAAGACGAGGGCATAGCGCTTCCAGTGGTGCAGTCCCTGTTCGGAGAACAATCGCCGGATCAGGGCGAAGGCGCCGTACGGGTCAGCGAGCAAGGATTTTTTCTCTGCTTCGAGCATCCGCCTTCCGCCGGAATCCGGATTTTTCCCGTTTCCCAAGTTGGCCTGACGCCACGCGCGCCCAGGTGTCTCCTTGCCTCTCCGAACGGTTTTTTTCAAGCTAAAATAATGAGGTAGCTTAATTTAGCGTCCCTCGCCTACGCCGATTGCTCTCGCCCAAAAGAGAAATTCCGGTGGCTTCTGGCTCCCCGCTTTCTCGGCAACAAGCGAAAGAGCACTCAAGCCGGAATCACCTGCCGTAGGGCGACTTTACGCGCTTCCTGCAGAACCTGCTCCCAGGCCAGCGCATGCGACACGATGGTGTCCAGGTCTTGGAATTGCGGCGACCAGTCCAGATGCGAGCGGATGCGGCTCACATCGGCCACGAGGCTGACCGGATCGCCCGGGCGCCGGCCGACCATCTGCACGGGCAGCTTGCGGCCGGTGACGCGCTCGATTGCGCCAATCACCTCCAGCACCGAATAGCCGTGGCCATAGCCGCAATTGAAGGTCATGCCCGCGCCGCCACGGCGCAGATGCGTGAGCGCCGCGCTGTGCGCGCGCGCCAGGTCGCTGACGTGGATGTAATCGCGGATACAGGTGCCGTCGGGGGTCGGATAATCCGTGCCATAGACGTCGAGCTTCGGCCGCATGCCAAGCGCGGTCTCGACGCCCACTTTGATCAAATGCGTCGCGGCCGGCGTTGACTGGCCGGTGCGCTGCTTAGGATCGGCGCCCGCGACATTGAAATAGCGCAGGATGACGTAACGTAGGTCATGTGCCGTGGCGACATCATGCAACATGATCTCACTCATCAGCTTCGATGTGCCATAGGGCGACATCGGCCGGGTCGGCGCATCCTCGCGCACCGGCAGCACCGCTGGATCGCCATAGACCGCGGCGGTGGATGAAAAGATGAAATGCTTCACGCCACACCTGACCGCAGATTCGATCAGCGCGCGCGTGTTCACGGTATTGTTGCGGTAATAGCCGAGCGGATCGCGCAGCGAATCCGGGACCACGATCGATCCGGCGAAATGGATGATGGCGCTAATTTTGTGATCGCCGATGATCGACGCCACGAGGTTCTGATCACCCGCGTCGCCGACGCACAGCGGTACGGATTGCGGCAGCGCGGAGCGGAAGCCGGTGGACAGATCGTCGAGCACCACGACAGGCTCGCCGGCGTCTACCAACGCGTGGACCATGTGACTTCCGATATAACCGGCGCCGCCGGTGACCAAAACGGTCATCTGTTTATCCTTGCGCGATTGATCGCGCCCTGGGGCAGGTTCCCCTTAGCAGGTGAACCGTATGGCGGCCACGCTTAACGCCGCGTATATGACCACAGGATGAATGGGCGGGGACGGCGGATAATGGGTGACCGATCGCTGAGCGGGCTCGAGGTCATCATCCCCAATCTGCATTGGCGCTATTCCGGCGTGACCACGACCAGCCGGATGATCGCGCCGCGGCTCGCACGGCTGCTCCCGGCCGCATGGCTTGGCCGCGACGCGCCCAAAGGCATATCGCGCCTGAAATTCGGCGATCTGCTGCGGCTGCGCAACTTGCCGGCCAGGCGCTCGCGCGTCTGGCATGCCCGGCGCAACAATGAGATGATTACCGGCCTGCTGCTGAAAGCGCTGGGCTGGCGGCTGACCCTGGTCTTCACCTCCGCCGCGCAACGTCAGCATACCTGGATCAGCCGCTGGCTGATGGCGCGCATGGACGGAATAATCGCGACCAGCCAGGCGGCGGCTTCCTATTTGGCGCGGCCGGCGCAGGTGATCCATCACGGCGTCGATACGCAGCTTTATCATCCGCCGGCCGATCGCGCGGCGCTCTTCGCCGCTACCGGATTGCCAGGCAAATACGGCATCGGATGCTTCGGCCGATTGCGTGAGCAGAAAGGGACCGATGTCTTCGTCGAAGCGATGTGCCGGCTCTTGCCGCGCTATCCGGAGTTCACCGCGGTCATCATTGGCGCGGTGACGCCCGATCAGCAGATATTCGTCCGCAACTTGCGTGCCCGCGTGGAGGCGGCGGGATTGACCGAGCGCGTACGCTTTTTCGGCGAGCTGCCCATCGCGGAAGTGCCGCTTTGGTATCAGCGCATCACGATCTATGCCTTCACTTCGCGCAATGAAGGTTTTGGATTGACGCTGCTGGAAGCCATGGCGGCAGGCAACGCGCTGGTCGCCGCCCGCGCCGGCGCCGCGAGCCAGGTGGTGATCGACGGCCGGACAGGCATTCTCGTGCCGCCAGGCGATGTGCAGGCGCTGGTTGCGGCGCTTGATCCGCTGATGCGCGATCCGACCCAGGCGGAAGCGATGGGTCGCCGCGCGCGTGACCGTGCGGTTGATGATTTCGGAATCGACAGCGAGGCGACGGCGATTGCGACCTTTTATGAGAAGGTGTGGGCGAGTGCGCGATAACAAACTTAGTTTCACGGGCTTGCGCAGCACGAGCCCGGACCTCGGACCTCAAGACAGCACCGGAGTATGGATTACGGTCCGCTCGCTTTGCTCGAGTCCCGAATACGAGTATTAATTTGGAGGCGGCGTTCCCGCGGGCGGCGTATTTGGCTTCGGCTGGTTGGCTAGCATGCCGGCGCGGTCTTTTTTCACCTGCGCTGCTTGTTTGGCTTGCACCGCACGCGCGGCAG
>JAXDOO010000242.1:0-10059 GCA_034668865.1 Alphaproteobacteria bacterium | reverse complement strand
AGCCGCTATGCATCTCGATCACCTCCCTGGCGACGTGCACCTCACCTACTGCACCAACATCCATGCGGGCGAGACGTGGAGCGAGGTGAGATCGAGCCTCGCCGCCCATATTCCGCAAATCAAAGTGCAAGTGTCGCCGCAAAAGCCGATGGGACTTGGGCTGCGCCTCTCGGGCATCGCCGCCGAGGACCTAAGCGAACCTGCCGCCCTCGCCGAGATCCGCCGTTTTCTCTCCGATCATGGATTATACGTCTTTACCATCAACGCCTTTCCGTATGGTCCTTTTCACGGGCGGCCGGTCAAGGAAAACGTTTACCAGCCCGATTGGCGCATGCCGGAACGCCTGCACTATTCCGATCGTGTCGCCGAGATATTGGCCGCGCTGTTGCCCCCCGGTGTCGTCGGCTCCATCTCGACCGTGCCCGGCACCTTCAAGCCGCTCGCCGAGGGGAACGGAGTCCCGCAGATGATGGCGGACAACATCACGCGGCATGTCGCAAAACTGGTCGAGATTGAACAACGGACAGGCCGCGAAATCGTGCTCGCGCTCGAAGCCGAACCTTGCTGCTATCTGGAAATTGTCGACGAAACGATCGCCTTCTTCCGTGACTATCTCCACACACCGGAAAATGCCGCAGCGCTTGGAGCGTTGACAGGAAAGCGGCTCGATGATGCCGCCGTCGCTCTTCGTCGGCATGTCGGCGTCTGTTACGACGTCTGTCACGGGGCCTTGCAGTATGAGGAGCCGTCCGCCGCCTTCGCCCGCTTGAGCGGGGCGGGCATTCGCGTAGCCAAATTGCAGCTGAGCTCGGCCTTGCGCGTCTCGCGCGTCAGCGAGACGACGCAAAAGGATCTCGCGGCGTTCGACGACGGCGTCTACCTGCATCAGGTGGTGCAGAAACAAAACGGGACTTTGACCCGGTACGTGGATCTCGATCCGGCCTTCGCGGCCCTGCGCGCCGGTCACGCGGGCGGTGAGTGGCGTGTGCATTGCCACGTGCCAATTTTTTTGGCGACGGCGGGAGCTTTCGAGTCCACGCAACAGACACTGCGCAGTGCGCTGGCCTGCATCCCGGTCGGCTTCGTGGCTCCGCATCTGGAAGTAGAAACCTACACCTGGGACGTGCTGCCCGCCGCGCTCCGCGAAGGCAACCGTGCCGATGCGATCGCCCGTGAAATGAAATGGGTGATGCAGGAGTTGCATGCATGACGGCGTTGGCAACCCCGGTAATCTCCTGGACGACCCTGTTGAAGCTCGGTCGCGTGTCGAACCTGCCCACCGTCTGGACGAACACGCTCGCAGGGACTCTGGTCGCCGGCGGAAGCTGGCAGGACCCGCGCATCGCTGTCGTCGTCGTGGCGATGAGCCTCTTCTATGAAGGCGGCATGTTCCTCAACGATTACTTCGACCGCGACATCGACGCGCGCGAACGGCCGGAACGCCCTATTCCTTCGTTTGAGATTGCGCCCGGCAGGGTCGCGGCGATCGGGTGGGGCCTGATCGCGGGCGGGCTCGTGTTACTGGCAATCCTCGGCCTTCAGGCATTGGGAGTGGGGTTGCTGCTGGCCGCATTGATCGTTGCCTACGATCGCCATCACAAGGGAAATGCATTTGCTCCGGTGCTGATGGGAATGTGTCGCGCCCTCGTTTATGTCATCGCGGCAATGGCCCTGGCCGGCACCTTGTCCGGTTCGTTGATTATCGCGGCGATCGCACTGCTCGCCTATGTGGCCGGTCTCAGCTACGCGGCATGGCAGGAGCGTCTCGACCGTCCGAGCAACCTATGGCCGCTTGCCCTCCTGGCGGTGCCGTTGCTGGTGGTGGCCTCGACGCTACAACAAGGAGCGATCGCGATCGCTATCTACCTGTGCCTCGTTGGCGCAGTTGCCTGGGCGATCTATTTGCTGATGACGCGACCTCCCAGAGGCGTGCCGCGTGCCGTCGGCCTGCTCATCGCCGCCGTTTCTCTGGTCGATGCAGCATTTATCGCGAGCGTCGGCGCGATCGGTCCGGCGCTTGTCGCGGTCGCCGGTTTCTTCGCGACATTGGCGCTGCAAAGATATATTTCCGGCACCTGATCATGACGCTCGGCAAGCCGCGCTCAGCAAGCAATCCGGATCCAGCCGCGGTCATGACTTTGCTGCGGCGGTGGGTTGCACGTTCCTCGACGGCAGTTGCTTTGACATGGCTCGATACAGAAATCGAGCGGCAACAGGCCGGCGTCGATGAAAGGAAACTAATCATCGCCTTGGGAATGGCGAGCCGAAAAATCGGGCGTGTAGACCTATCCTTGACCGAAGACGATAGCCTGGAGGCACGCGCGGTGCGTACCGGCTGGCAACCTGAGCTGTGGGGTACCGATGAGGCCGCGCGCGCGGCGATCTTGCTCGCAACCTATACCGGCGATGGCGGTGTTTTTGCCGGGCGGGTGGAGCGCCTGTGTGCCAATGCCGAGGTGACGGAACTACTCGCGTATCTGAAGGCCTTTGCCATATTCCCAGCGGCCAAACAGCTGCACGATCGCGCGCGGGAGGGCGTCCGGTCGGCGGTGAAGCCGGTATTCGAGGCAATCGCCTGCCATAATCCTTATCCGCTCGACTACTTCGATCAAGCGGCGTGGAATCAAATGGTCGTCAAGGCGGTGTTTGTGGGCACCTCGATCAAGAGTATCGTCGGGATCACAGAGCGCGCCAATCCAGACTTGCACCAGATGTTGCGCGATCTCATCAGTGAACGCCATGCGGCCGGTCGGTCGGTTCCGGCGGACGTTCGCGACTACGTCGTATAAGCGGTGACGAGGCGTCCTCCTCCGCTCGTCTTCAGCCCGTGTATTCGACAATGTGCATGCCGCCGTCCCAGCGGTCGATCACATACAGGCGCCCGTGTTCGTCGGTCGTAATATCATTTGACTGGATTTCGCGCTGGCCATCAGCGCGAGCAGGCACGTAGAACCCAACTTCGCGTGGCCGAAGTACATCACTGACATCCACCGCTCTAAGCCCGGCGTTGAAATAGGTGATGAAGACGATGTCCTTCAGCGGCCCATCCGCCGCAATGTGCTCCACGATATTGTGGGCGCCGAAGCGGCCTTCACGATCGAAATATTTTTCGCGCTCGGGAAACCAGGTGGAGACCGGAACCGGGTTGTTCTCATCCCGGATGTCCACGATCCACATGAATTGGCTGTCCCAGTATTTCTTTGTAGCTCTCGCCTCGTCGGTCACCACGAGGTACGGCCGGTCGCCGATGGGACAGGCTGTATGGGTCGATCCGACAAAGGGCGGCGTCCAGCTGACGTGGCCCAGCAATTTCAGCGCACGCTGATCGGTGCAGTCGATCACCGCCACGCCGCCGCCCCAGAAGGCACAATACATCCGATTGCCGCGGACCATCGGCGGACCGTGCAATGTGATCGCATCTTCGTCGGGCGTGGGATCGTTCCCGAGTTCGGCGGTATCGGATTTCTGCCAAGGCAGGCCGAAGATGCTGATCACCTCGGGCTTGAGCGGATCGGACACATCCATCGACCAGATGACGCGGCGTTCCCAACCGGGCGCATCGTTGGGAAAGAAGCCGAGCTTGAGCTTGTTGTCGATGCCGAATCGGTGCGGACCGCTTCCGGGCATGTCGTAAAAGCCTGCGAGCTTGGGCTCGCCGGGCTTGCTGATGTCGAAGATATAGAAGCCGCCACGGGCACCCTTCCCCGCTTCGCCGGTGAGCGCTTCGGAATTCACGTAAAGAAAATCCTCCCCGACGACGCGCAGCTTGTGCATCTGGATTTTTGCAGGTGCCTTGAACTCCCAAACTTTCCGCGGTTTGGTCGGGTCGCGCACATCGTGGACGGTGAAGCCGTGGGTCTTGTCCCGGTTGCCGCCGACGGCACCGACATAAGCGAAGCCTTTGCTGATCTCGACCAGACTGCCTCCGCCCCAGGCCGCGGACGGATCGTGGCCGAGCAGACGGAAGTTGTGGGATTCTTCTGCACGCATTCGTCTCTCCGTGACGCGTCGCTACCCGGTGGGCTCGTAGCGCTTGCCGATGATCGGCTTGCTCACGCCGAGGCCAGGCAACTCCCACACGCCGGCGCCGCCCGGATTGGCGTCGCCTCCGATATGGGCGTCGATCAGGTACGGCCGTCCCGTCCCGATCGCCGCGCGGATAGCGTCACCCAAATCTCCTGCGCGGTTGACGGTCACGCCCTCCACCCCCGCCGACCGCGCCATGGCGGCGAAATCGGGATTGTAGGGCACGCCGGTATCGGGATCGCGGAAGTCGGTCGCAAGCTCGCGGCCATCGAGATAACCGCGTTGCAGGCCGCGGATGGAGGCGTAGGCGAAGTTGTTCCAGACCACGAAGACGACCGGGATCTTGTACTCCACCGCCGTGCTGAGCACGTTCGGATACATGTAGAAGGCGCCGTCGCCGCAAACCGAGATGCACGGCCGATCGGGAGCCGCGAGCTTCGCGCCCAGCACACCGGCGACGCCGAAGCCCATCGGACCGAATCCCATGGAGCCGATCAGCGAATCCGGCCGCCGCGGCTTGCAGAACTGGATAAGCCAGTTGTGATGCACGCCGATGTCGCTCACCGTGATGGCGTCCTCGGGCAAAGCGCGGTCGATCTCGTGCGCCGCCCGCTGCGGGTGGATGGGGATTGAATCGTCGGTGAAGCCGGGAGCGATGAGCTGCTCCCATTCCCGGCGATAGCCATCGATGGCTTCCAGCCATTGCTTGCGCCTGGCGGGGATCTCGGAGATGCCGCCGCGGCGGTCCAGCTCGGCCAGAAGCTGGCGCAGGAAGGTGCGCACGTCCGCCATGAGCCCGAGAGCGACGGGATAGTTGCGGCCTATCTCGTCCGGGTCGATGTCGACATGGATCAGCCGGGTCGGCGGGATGGTGAAGGAGTAGCCCGGGATCCACGAGCTCGACGTGCGGTCGTCGAAGCGGACACCGAGCGCCAGCAGCACGTCGGCCTGCCGCGCGGCGCTATTGGCCTGATAGGCGCCCGCGCGCGACACCAGCCCGAGCGACAGCTCATGCCTGGTGTCGATGGCCCCCTGGCCGCTCATGGAATGAGCGACGGGAACGCGCAGGCGTTCCGCCAGTTTCAGGAGATCGGCGCTGGCGCCGCCATACTTCACCCCTTGGCCGACGAGGATGACAGGGCGCTCGGCTGCGAGCAGCATGTCCGCGGCTTTCACGACGCCTTCCGGGTCGGCGCCGCAGCGCGAGGAGATGTTCGCCGTCCACTCTTCCGGCAGCGGGCTTTCCTCGGCCGCCGCCTCCTTGAAGATGTCGAACGGAACGTCGAGCACCACCGGTCCGGGCCGGCCGGTCACCATGGTTTTCCACGCCTGCCGGACGGCGGCTGGCACCATCTCTCCGCGCGTGGGCTGGAACACGCGCTTGCAATAAGCGCGCACGGTGGAGGGATAGTCAGCCTGCTGATGACGGTAGAGCTCTTGGAAGGCGCCCTTGTTGAATTGGCTCGTCGGCACGTTTCCGGTGATCGCCATGAACGGCACCGAATCCAGAAAGGCGTTGCCGAGCGCGATCGGCAGGTTCGCCGAACCGGGTCCACACGAAGTGAACGTCGCGATGGGCTGACGGGAGACTCGGTAATACACGTCGGCCATGAACCCGGCCACCGCCTCATGGTGCACCGAGATTGTCTTGATATCGTTCGCGCGCTCGTAGAGGGCATCGATGAAGCCGATATTGCCATGCCCGCAAAGGCCGAACGCGTAGGGCACCTTCTCCCGGATCAGATAGTCGACGATGATCTGACCGCCGTTCAGCACGTTACTCATCGACTTCTCCCACCCCCTGCGCGATATGCGCCACGCCGAGGATATCATGCGGCCGCCACCTTTCGGCAGCGGCCGCATCGCCCCCTTTTTGTCCGGGCCGCGGCTACTTGATCGTGGCCGTCGCCTCCTTGGCAATCCGCGTGATGTCGCCGCTTGCCTCGTAGATCTCAGCTACAACCTTCTGCTGGGTCGCACCGTCCATCGCATTGATAGGCAGATTCGCCTTCTTGGCGTTCTCCTGCAGTTGCGGGTCCTTCAGCGCGGCCAGGATGCCCGCCCGCAGCTCGTCGGCAATCGCCGGGGGCATGTTGGGCGGTCCGAACAGACTTCGGTGCACGCGCTGAATGTTGATCAGGGCCCGGATGGTCTTCTGTTTGGCCGGATCCTTGACGAGTTCGAGCGCATTCGGGACGTTCGGCTGGTCTTTATACCGCTCCTCGCCGACCGACAGGATCGGGCGAATGTCGCCCGATTTCAACATCGGCACCGCGGACGTCCATGACGTGAGGCGGCCGTCGGTCTCACCCTTCACCACGGTGAGAGTGGTGTCGCCTCCGCCCTCGAACCCGGTGATAAACTGAGGCTTGAAGCCGAGAATATCGGCGAGCATCGCCATGCCATAGAAGTCCTCGTCAACGCCCTGGCTCGGCACCTTGAAGGGACGCCCGAGCTTTACGACGTCGTCAACCGATTTGATTGGTGACTTTGCTCCGACGAAAATCACCCGATCATCGAGAGCCGCGCGGCCGAGCCAGGTGAATTTCACGGCATCGAACTGAACACCTTCTGCACCGCCGAGCTGCGCGAGAACAAGCCCAGGCCCGCTGGTAAGGCCAAACGTCAACCCGTCCGGCTTCGCATGCCACACGAGGTTCTGCCCGACCAAACCGCCGGCGCCCGAATGGTGCTCGACCTTGACGGTGCGTGCCTTGATCTGCTTTTGAATTTCCGGCGCCAGCAGCTGCGCATACTTGGCAAAGCCGCCCGATGCCGAATGCGGCACGATCATAGTCACCGTCTTGCCTTCGTAGAAGTTCTGCGCCTGAACCGACGAAGCTGCAAAGAGACCCGCGGTAACCGCAACGGCTCCTAGGAGAAGCGATCTGCGTTTGATGGACATTGTTATCCTCCCTGTCGTAGATGGTTGAGATTACTTCTTCTTGGTTTTGAACGCTCGTTAGAAGTCCACAAAATTCGAGATAAAGCCGGACAAAAGGCCGCGGTTGAGCTGCACGCCAAGCGCGAATCCGAACAGCCCGTAGAGAATGGCCGCGCAAAGGAAAGCGTAGAGGATCGCACGCGCAAGCGAGCAGTGCCGGGTCAGGGCGAGATAGCCCGCGGTGAAGAGAAACACCGACGGCAACGGGCCGACCACGAACACCAGCGCCAGCAGAATGGCGATGATGCCGAAGGCCGAGAGCTCTCCCCCCGGCTTGCGCGTGACATCGACTTCCGTGCTCTGCGGCTGCACCGGCCCTGAGCCAGCCTGTGGCGCCGCCGTCGGGGTCTTGATCGCGCCGCGGCTGCCGAACACATCGAGAAAACTGACCCGCAGTTCGTCGGCAGAGCGCAGATTCTGCCAGAGGAGCTGAGCAGCAGCGAGAATGATGCCCAAAATGCAAACCGGCAGCGGCACAAGCCGCGCGCGCGAGCTGTAGCCAAAGGTGAGATAGAGCATCACCACGAATACGGCGAGCACGATGACGCCGACGAGGTTTTCCTGCGCGCGGCGGCTCATCACAGGCTCCCCTTCTCAAGCGCAGCCTGCGCTCTCGCCTGTTTGCGGCGGCGCAGGAAGGGCCAGGCGGCGGTCAACACCACCAGCAGGAAGAGCGTAAGCGTCAGCGGGCGGGTGAAGATGAAGTCCTTGCCGTACATCATCAGCGACACATGCAGGCTGCGCTCGATCATGGTGGCCAGCACCATGCCGATCACGAGATTGGCCCGGGAATAGCGGTACTTCTCCATCAGGAAGCCGAGGACGCCAAAGACGGCGCAGACGATCACGTCGGCCATTTCGCCCCGCGTGGCATAGGCGCCGAAGAAGCAGACCGAGAGCACGAGCGGCACCATCAGGTCTTCGTTGATGGTTGGCATCCGCGCGAGATAGGGCGAGATGATGATGCCGATGATGGCGGTGATGACGCTGGCGAGGACGATGATCCAGACCAGACTGAAAACCACACTGAGATTGTTGGTCAGCATCTGCGGACCGGGCGCGATGCCCATATTGATGAAGGCGATCAGCAGCAGCGCCATGCTGTCGCCGCCCGGGATGCCGAAGGCGAGCGTCGGCAACAGCCCGCCGCCCTCGTTCGCGCCGAGCGTCGCATCGGGCGCGATGACCCCATCGACGTTTCCAGTGCCGAAGGTTTCCGGATGCTTGGACGTTTGCACGGCTTGGGCATAGGCGGCGATGCCGGCGGCGCTTCCGCCCACGCCCGGCAACACGCCGATCCAAAGTCCGAGGATGCTTGAGCGGATCACCAGCGGCCAGCGTCGAAGAGTGTCCCACACACCATCCCAAACCGAGCTCTTGTCGGTGCTCACCTGCCGGCTGACGATAGAGTCGCCGCGCAGGTGAAGCTTCATCATCTCCGATACGGCAAACAGTCCGATCATGGCGACCGGGAAAGAGATGCCGTCCAACAAGTGCATCACCCCGAACGTGTAGCGCAACGTCGCGGTGACGGGGTCCATGCCGATGAAGGCGATGAGCACACCAAGCGCGGCCGCCGTCAGTCCCTTAAAGAGCGAGCCCGCGCTGAAGGTGGCGATGAGAGTCATGCCCCAGAGCGACACCATCAGATATTCGGCCGGCCCCAAGGCCAGAATGATCGGCCGCACGAAAGGAATGCAGGCCGCCAGAAAGACGGCACCGATGATCCCGCCCAGGAGGACGGCCATGGCCGACGCGCCGAGCGCGCGCTCCCCCTCGCCCCGCAAGGTCATCGGATAGCCGTCGAACACCAGAGCCAGACTTTTCGAGGAACCGGGCACGTTGAACAAAATGCTGGTGACGGAATCGCCCCAGAGCGTGGCGATGTGCGCGCCGAGCAGCAGAGCCAGCGTAGCGGCGACTTCGTGACCGTAGGTGAAGGGCAGCAGCAGCGTCATCGCAACGACGCCGCCGAGGCCCGGCAGGATGCCGATCACCAGGCCGTACAAAATGCCGATCAGCATGAAGAGAAGCGCCTGAGGCGTGAGCAGGGCCAAAAGCCCTGAACCAATTGCCTCAAGCATCCGCATCCCCCTTGCGCGTGCCCGCCGCTGCACGAAGATCGGTGGAGATTAGCGATGCTTCGTCCCGGTACACGGGCATCAAGTAGTTCCGATAGTCCCGCAAAAGTCAACGAACCGGGCCCACGCACACGGCGCGGCTTAGTGACCGTGCGCTATTGGGAAACATGATGTTTCCATTACCGGTTGTTCCGCCGCGGCGGTTGCTATTGTTTCATGCTCTGCCAGAATGAAAACCAGGGAGAGACAAGCATGGATCTCGGAGTTGCGGACCGTGTCGCGATCGTCACGGGGAGCAGCCGCGGGATTGGGCGCGCATGCGCCGAATCCCTTCTCGCGGAAGGCGCAACTGTGGTCGTGACGGGCCGGGATCAGGCCCGGCTCGATGCCGCCGTCAAGGAACTGTCCAAGAGCGGCAAGGTTTTGGGCGTCGGAGCCGACCTAACGAAAGATGCGGAGGTAAAGGCGCTCGTCTCCAAGGCCATGGATGCATTTGGACGCCTCGACATCCTGGTCAACTCCGCGGCCTCGGTCATTCCCTCGGAGTTCTTTTCCATCGGGGAAGAACAATGGACGCAGATTTTCGAGGAAAAGCTGAACGGCTACGCGCGCGCGCTGCGGCACGCCGTGCCGCACATGCGCGCGCGCAAATGGGGACGGATCGTGAATGTGTCCGGCGTCGCAGCGCGTCAACCGCACGCGCCGACTGTAACGGTCGGCCTGAACAACGCAGCTGTGCTGAATTTGACCAAAGCCCTTGCCGGCAGCCTGGCAAAGGACGGCATCACCATGAATGCGGTCATCCCGCATATCATCGACACCGACCGTCAAGCCGAAACCATGACCGAGTGGGCGAAGATCACGGGTCAAAGCGAGGAAACGGTGCGCAAGGAACGCGTTGCCAAGATACCGCTCAATCGCATGGGGCGCCCGCGGGAAGTGGGAGACGCGGTGGCGTTCCTGGCGTCCGAGCGGGCCAGCTTCATCACGGGCGCTGCGCTCCACGTC
>JAXDOO010000241.1:0-6526 GCA_034668865.1 Alphaproteobacteria bacterium | reverse complement strand
GGTCGATTTCGGCACCTATACCGAGGACCAGTATTTCGACGACATGTTCGAACTCACCGGCTATCGAACCGATCCGGACCTTTGCGAAATACTGGTTCGATCGAGCTTCGAAACCGCGAAATGGATGGCAGGGCTTGGCGTCAAGCTGCACCCGGGGCTGGGGCGGCAGGCCTACAAGGTCGACGGCAAGTTCAAATTCTGGGGCGGGCTCGCGCTGCATATCAATGGCGGGGGACCGGAAATGCTCGCGGCGCTCTACCGCAAGCAGGAGCAATGCGGCATCCCGATCCATTACGAAACGCCTGCCGTCGCGCTAATCCGCGAAGAAGGACGCATCGTCGGTGTCGTCGCCGAGCAAGGCGGACAGCGTATCGAAGTACGCGCCGGGGCAGTTGTGCTGGCCTGCGGCGGCTTCGAATCCAATCCGGAGTTACGGGCCCGCTATCTCGGGCCGGGGTGGGACTTAGCGAAGATCCGGGGAACCCGCTTCAATATGGGCGCCGGACTTACCATGGCCCTCGCGGCCGGCGCACTGCCCTATGGCAATTGGTCGGGCTGCCATTCCGTGGCCTGGGACATCAACGCACCTCCTTACGGCGACCTCACGGTCGGCGACCAATTCCAGAAGCACAATTATCCGTTCGGTATCGTCGTCAACGCCCACGGCGAGCGCTATGTCGACGAAGGCGCCAACTTCCATAGCCACACTTATGCGAAATATGGTGGCGAGATCATGCGGCAGCCCGGTATGTTTGCTTGGCAGGTCTTCGATTCCAAGGTGACGCATCTCCTGCGCGGCGAGTATCGCATCCGGCGAGTCACAAAAGCAGAGGCGGATACACTGGAGGAGCTCGCGAAGAAGCTCACCGGCGTCGATCCGCAAGCTTTCCTGCGCACCGTGCGTGAGTTCAATGCCGCCTGCAGCGACGACGTGCCGTTCAATCCCAATATTCTTGATGGCAGGCGGACGAGCGGCCTTACCATCGACAAAACGAACTGGGCGAACGCGCTCGATACCCCGCCTTTTCACGCCTATCATGTCACCACTGGCGTCACCTTTACCTTCGGCGGGCTCAAGATCGGCAATGACGCCGAAGTCATCGATCTCTACGGCAGGAAAATTCCGGGTCTCTTCGCTGCCGGTGAAATGGTCGGGGGGCTCTACTACTTTAATTATGCAAGCGGGACAGGCCTCATGGCGGGCGGCACTTTCGGGCGCATCGCAGGGCGAAACGCGGCAGGCTTCGCAAGCGAGATGGCAAAGGCGAAATGAGTGGATCACTCATTTCAAACGCCGACGGCGAAGGTCCGACCCAGCGCCTTGCCGCTTTCGCGGCGAACCTTCGGTACGAAGAGCTTCCGCCGGACGTCGTAGGCAAGGCGAAGGCCTGTATCCTCGATGCGGTCGGGTGCTGCCTCGCTGGGACCGGACAGGTTTGGACCCAGGACGTCCTCGCCTTTGTCGAAGAGGAGGGCGGGCGACCGCGCTCCCGCATCATCGGAACATCTGTTCGCGCCGGGGTTGCTCAGGCCGTTCTTGTCGGCTCGACTGCCGGCCACGGTTTCGAAATGGACGACATTCATGTCGTCGCGCATTTGCACGCCGGCTCGCTTGCAGTTCCGGTGGCGCTCGCGATCGCAGATGCCGAGAGCAGCATGCTGGGCCGCGATATGATCGCGGCCGTGGTGGCGGGCTATGAGGTCGGGTTGCGGGTGGGGATCGCTGCGACCGGCAAGCTCTTTATGCGAGGCCATCATTTCCAGGGTACCTGTGGCACCTTCGTCGCCGTGGCAACCGCGGCAAACGCGCTGCGGATGTCGCCGCAGATAGCGCGGCACGCCTTTGGCATCGCGGGTTCTTTCGGCGCCGGACTGATGGCTGCGCAGGAAGGGGCGATGACGAAGAGACTTCACGCCGGGCATGCCGCGCACATGGCGGTTACCGGCGCCTATCTCGCCCGCCGGGGCTTCACCGGCATCGCCAACATTTTAGAAGCGCCGTACGGCGGCTTCCTCTCTACTTTGAGTGGCGAGCCGGATCTCGACCAGCTCACCGCCGGGCTCGGCGAAGTCTGGGTGATCCGCGACGTCGGCTTCAAGCCTTACCCGACCGCCGCCAGCGTACAGTCGGTCCTGTTCGCCATCGACACGTTGATGACTGAGAACGGGCTGACAGCCGCGGACATCCGCTCCGTCCGGATCCACTGCAGCACCATGGCGCATCGCCATTGCGCCTGGTCCTATGTGCCCGCCGGGGTCACGGCGGCGCAGATGAATATGCTATACACCGCGGCTGCGATGATCCTCGATCGTGCTGTTGGTCCCGATCAGTTCGACGAAGCGCGCCTTGCCGATCCGCGCATCCTAGAAATAATCGGCCTGCTGCGAGTCGAGCCCGATGAAGCGTATGATCGTGGCGGCGACGCGTCTCGCCATTGTGCACGCGTTGAGATTGTCACGCAGAATGGCCGTGCGTTTCACCGCGAAGTACTGAATCGCCCGGGAAGCCCAGCTAACCCGATGACCGACGAGGCACTGCGTACGAAATTTGCTGCCGCGTCAGCTACGGTCCTGCCGCCCGGGCGCGCCCGCGAGATCGAGCAATTCATCATGACCATTGAAGACCGCGATGTTCGCGATCTAACGACTCTGTTGGTGCCGCCCTAGCTCTTCGCCGGGCCCGACTAAGGTCAAGCCATTAATAATGGGCGCAGGTCACGTGCCGATCCGACGCTCTCGAGCGATCTGATCGCGTCGAGCAAATCACGGCTGCGGCCGGCTCCGATGATTGACTCTATCAAGCCGTAAGCTTTGCTCTCGATTTCCTGGCGGCTCATCGGGTTCTCCGGCGTGCCGCGCACTGCCTCTGTGGTGTGCCTCAACGATCGGCCGTCCGTGGTTGTTACCTCGACGATGGGCTTGCGCCGCGGCACGGCGGGATCGGAGATCAGCTCAATCCTGGTTCGCTGTTCCAGGACTGCCGGATCGCGCATGCGTTCGACATCATGCGCCGAATGGAATGTCAGATCGCCGTCAAGCAACAACACGGACGCGAGATGCTGCAGGCAGATATCCGGCATGTCGCGATTGTTGACCGTGTCGGCTTCCAGATTCGACATGCGCACCCGGATCGTCCGCACATTGCCCGCTGTGATGCCCGATTCACGGGCCAGCGTTTGCAGCGAGTCCAGAACCGCCTGGCACGGCGTGCCGGTTGTCCATTTCTTGATGTTGGTGTTGAGGATCTCGAAACGGCTTCCGAGGCCGTCGATCAGAATCTCGGGCTGGGGATCGCTGCTGAACGCCATGAAGAAATTGCGCGGGCCGGAAAGCACGTCGTCGACCCCAGTGAAGCCGGACGCGACCATCGTCGCGCCGGCAACACCGTTGCGCGCCGGCATCCCGCCAAAATCGAAAGCCTTCTCGATGTGGTCGCGATCGCGGCGCCAGCAAGTAAGTCCCGACGCCTGCTGGGCGGTGTAGGACAAGGCCCAGCGCACCTGCGTCTGGTTCAGCCCGGACAATGCGCTGGCCGTGGCGGCGGCGCCGAACAGCGCGGCGAAGCTGTGAGTGGCGTGTCCGCTATCATAGAGCGCTTGAGTCACGAGTGCGGGGGTTGCGCGGCAGGCGACGTCGTAGCCGAGCACGACCGCCTTAATCAGGGCTGCGCCACCAATATCGTTCCGCTCCCCCAGCGCCAGCGCTGCCGGCACGACCCCGCAGCCAGGATGTGAGCGCGACGCCTTGTGGGAATCGTCGGTCTCATCGGCGTGCGCGGCCATGCCATTGGCGAGTGCCGCGGTAACGACGTTGGTGAGTAAATCGCTGCCGAGCACGAGGGCCTCAGGTGCGCCTCCCTGCGTGCGGGCATATTCCGTGGCCTTGATTCCGGGAAGCAGACGGGAGCCTGAGATGATGGCGGCGATCGTGTCGAGGATGTGGAGCTTTGCTTTTTCGATGACTTCGGGCGGAAGTTCTGTTGTCAACGCCCGCGCGATGTAGGCGCTGAGCTTGTCCATGACCGGACCGACCTCGGCGGGATTTGTTTGCATCGACTACCCTCGGATGTCGCTTAAAAGGTTCAGGCGCAGAGGCGGATGACCCCGCGGACATCGGCGAGGCGATCGAGCTGCCAGACCTGTTCGCAGATGGCTCGCGCTCGCTCGGCGCCGACCGTCGGAATGGCGTTGCCAAGGAACTTCGCTTCGATATCCTTGTCCGACATAGGATTATCGACGGTCCCGGTGGCGTGTTCGATGCGTGCTTCAAAGCTGCGGTCGCCGCTCCTGATCGTCGCCCAAGCTTGATCCTCGCCGAACGTCTCGTCGGCTCTGACGGAAACTTTCTGGCGCAACGCCGAAACGTCCGGGTCCAGGGCGCGCTTGTCGGAATACTGGATGATGCCGGCGGCGCGGTCGATGAAGGCGACGGCGGCTGTGTGCGAAATGCTGAATTTCGATTGCAGGCCGGTCTTGGGCTCGACCAGCCCAGTGATCAGCACGGCGTTGGGGTGCACCTTGAGCTCGATCGCGTCGACTTGGTTCGGCTCGATGGCGGATTCGCGGCTGACCTTGATCACGGCGTCGATCGCGGGATGCAGAAGGACGCCGCAGGCATAGGGTTTGTGGCCGTTGCGGCTGATTTCCCAGCGTGTCCCGAGCCCGTCGAGGACCAGATCCGGCCGCGCGGTATCGCTGTAGATGCGGGCGAAGCCTCGTTTGCCTTCGATGATCTCTTCGGAACTGTCGAAGCCCCGCTGCGCCAGGAGCGCGGCCAGCAACCCGTTCGAGGCTGCCCGCCCCGCATGGAACGACTTGCAGCTCGTTCCGCGGTTCTGCTGCATGCCCGCCGCCTGGGTCCCGGCTATGCCTAGAGCACAGGTCATCTGCTTGCCGTTCAGGCCAAGCAGCCGTCCAGTGGCGGCCGCGGCGGCGAAGGTGCCCAACGTGCCCGTCAGGTGCCAGCCGCATTTCCGGTGACCCGGCGCCGCCTGGCCGGCGCGCACGCCCGCCTCGAAGGCGAGCGCGTAGGCGGTGAGAAGATCGCGACCGGTGACGACCTGCCGCTCCGCGAGCGCGAAGATCGCGGGAAGTGTCGGCGAACTGGTGTGCAGCACAACCCCGCCCATATGCGTGTCGTCATAGTCCAGCACGTGGCCCATCTGGCCGTTGACGAGCGCGGTCTCGATGGTGCCGAGTTTGAGATCGCGGCAGATCACGGTCGCGTTGCGCGCGCCGCCAAGATCGACCAGCGTGTCGATCAGCTTGCTCAGTGTCGGATGGCCGCTGCCGGCGATCGCGCAGCCGAGCCAGTCGAGCACACCGCGCTTACCAGCGTGAACGGCGGCCTGGTCGAGATCGGAAAACTGCGCTTCAGCCAGAAATTTTGCGAGGGAACTGGTGATCCCCAGATGCAGGTTCGCGGCGCTGTACTCGAGCATCTTTTTATCTCCCTCACTACGTCGGGCGCATCCATGTCGCGCGAGCACACCGATGCGCGGACCACGAACATTTATGTAGGCCAAATTCTTCTGCAGGTCGGCCATAGACCTGTATGCAAACTTAGCCGGATTGTCGACAGCATCACGGATGTTGATTTGAGCTATTACACAGCGCGACAATCAGACCCCCAGTGCCGTCGTTGAAGCTCTTTACAACACCAGGAAATGCAGCGAAAAATGCTGTCGCCGGGATTACAGAAGCCGCAAAAGGCCTGATAGGGAGGAAAACCGATGAAGTATGCGTTGATCACCCGTGTGATTGGTTCGCTCGCCGCATCCGCGACGCTGGCGACGGCGCTGACATTGGTCAGTCCCGCTGCTGCGGAGACCGATTTTACCGGCCAGCGGATCGAGATGATCATTCCGTTCTCCGAAGGTGGCGGCACCGACACATGGGCTCGGATCATTGCGCCATATCTCGCCAAACATCTGCCAGGCTCGCCCACGCTTGTGCTGAGAAACATACCGGGCGGCGGCTCGATCACCGGAGCGAACAGCTTCGAGCAGAGGGCGAAGCCCGACGGCAAGACCATCTTGGCGATCTCAACCTCGCTGTCCCTGAGCTATGTGCTCAATCCCTCCGATCCGCGCATCAAGTTCAAGGCCGAGAGCTGGGTGCCTGTCATGTCCTCGCCGGTTGGCAGCATGGTCTATGCAAGCACGAGCCTCGGCGCGACCGATGCCGCCAGCCTGAAGAAAGTGGCTTCCAATCGGGAAGTGCGCATTGGCGTTTCCAATGCGACGGGCAGCGACATCCGCACGCTTTTGTCGCTCGAAATGCTCGGGATCAAGGCTAAACCGGTTTTTGGACTTGATGGGGGCAAGGCGCAGCTCGCCTTCGAACGAGGTGAGGTCCATGTCGGCCGCGATACGACCGGTGGCTATTTGCTGATGATGCAGCCGTTGGTGGAGCAGGGCAAAGCGGCACCACTCTTCACCTTCGGTTTCCTCGGCGACAACGGCCAGATCGTTCGCGATCCAACTTTCCCGAACGTGCCGCATTTTCTTGAACTCTATCGCACCATC
>JAXDOO010000240.1:0-2646 GCA_034668865.1 Alphaproteobacteria bacterium | reverse complement strand
AGCTCGATGATGTCGCAGAACTCGCAGGTGAACGGGCAGCCACGCGAGAACTGCACGCCGACATAGAGATACTGGTCGAACTTGAGCAGATCGAAGCGCGGGATCGGCGTGCTGGTGACGTCGGCCTGGAACTTGGGCCCTTCGAACACGCCCTGGCGCTGGCCGGATTCCCAGGCGGCGATGAATTCGTGGATCGAGCTCTCGGCTTCGCCGAGTATTTGGAAGTCGGCCGCTTTGTACTGGTGAGCATGCGAGGACACGTCGGGACCGCCGACCGCCACCGGTTTGCCCTTGGCGTGGGCCATCTCGATGATGCGCAGCGAGTCGGCCTGCTGAAACAGCATGCCGCCGGTGAACACCATGTCGGCCCAGTCCAGATCGCCCTCGACCAGGTCCTCGGTATTGCGGTTGACGAGGCGAACTTCCCAGGCGGGCGGCAGCATGGCCGCGACCGTGATCATGCCGAGCGGCGCGGTCGGATAGCGGGCTCCGACGATCTCACAGGCGGACGTGTAGACCCAGAAGGAGTCCGACGCAAACCTCGGATAAATCATAAGAATTCGGCACGGCCGGGAAGTCATGCGTCTTCAGCCCCTCGGATATTGCACCCTTCATACCCTGTTTGGATGACTCAAGTAAGGCGCGAGGGCGCGCGACCGCTACCGGTGCACCAGGGTGCCGGCGCCGTGGTCGGTCAAAAGTTCCAGCAGCACCGCATGCGGCACCTTGCCGTCGAGAATGACCACGCCCTCGACGCCCTGCTCGATGGCATAGATGCAGGTCTCGACCTTGGGGATCATGCCGCCGGAAATCGTGCCGTCGGCAATCAGCCGCCGCGCGTCGTCGAGCGACAGCTCGCTGATCAGCCGCTTCGACTTGTCGAGCACACCCGGCACGTCGGTCAGGATCAGCAGCCGCTTGGCTTTCAGCGCGCCGGCGATGGCGCCTGCGATAGTATCGGCATTGACGTTATAGGTGCCGCCCTCGGGCGAGGTGGCGAGCGGCGCCAGCACCGGAATGAGATCGCGCCCGAGGATCTGGGTCAGCACGGTGGTGTCGACCTTGTCCGGCTCGCCGACGAAACCGAGGTCCACCATCTGCTCGATCTTGGAATCAGGATCGACCACCGTGCGGGTCGCTTTGCGGGCGACCACCATATTGCCGTCCTTGCCGCACAGCCCGACCGCCTTGCCGCCGGATTCGTTGATGTAGCCGACGATCTGCTTGTTGATCGAGCCGGCCAGCACCATCTCGACGATCTCGATGGTGGCGGCGTCGGTGATGCGCAGTCCGCCGGCGAACTCCGACTTGATGCCGAGCCGCTGCAGCATCTCGCCGATCTGCGGGCCGCCGCCATGCACCACCACCGGGTTGATGGCGGTCTGTTCCATCAGCACGACGTCGCGGGCGAAGTTGCGCGCGGTCTCTTCCTCGCCCATGGCATGGCCGCCGTATTTCACCACGACGATCTCTTCGTCGTAGCGCTGCATATGCGGCAGCGCCTCCGACAGGACGCGGGCGATATCGTGTGGCGTAACGGTCATGCGGTCTTCCTCGCTGCGGCGGAGTTTTAACGGGCAGGGCGGGAACGCGAAAGGGCCAATTGCCGTCAGCGCAGGCAGGAAATGCCGTGCGCGGCCATCAGGGCTTCGCCCATGCGGCCGAGCCGGCTCGAGGGGCCGTCCGGTCCGAGGCTCTGAGCGCAGACCCGGGCGCCTTCGAGCAGCAAAAACAGCTCGTCCGCCAGCATCTCGGGCTCGTCGCCCCCGGCGTCGCGGCACAACGCGATCAGGCGCTGGCGCTGATGGTTCTTATGCTCCTCGATCACCTTGCGCGCCGGGTGCTCCTTGTCCGGAAGCTCGACGGCGGCATTGGCCAGCGCGCAGCCGCGTTCGTCGTGGCGGGTGACGGCTTGTCCCATGCTGTCGAGCCAGGCGAGCAGCTGCGCGCGGGCGTTGCCCGGATGCGCGGCCGTGAGCTTGTCCCAGAAGGTGTCGGCCTCGGCCGCCAGCCGGCGCAGATATTCCGCCACCAGCTCGTCCTTGGAGGTGAAGTGGCGGTAGAGCGTCATTTTGTTGGTGCCGGCGGCCTCGGCGATCGAATCGACCCCGACCGCGCGAATTCCCTGCCGGTAGAAAAGATCGCTGGCGACCGCGAGTATCCGCTCGCGGGGCGGGATTTTGCCGTTGGTGGAGGCAGTTAGGGTCATGTCATCGCTGGCTTTTAAAATGGGCTTGACAGGGGTGTTACCGGTCAGTACCTATATGGGGAGTGTTACCGGTCAGTACCACAGGGCCGAGCAAAAGTCACCCCCCTCTGTGGAAACCATTCAAGGAGCCAAGCCATGACCAACATCCTCTCAATCTCCACCAGCCCGCGCGGTTCTGCGTCCTACTCCAACCGGGTCGCCGACCGTGTGCTCGACGAACTGCGATCGACCCATCCCGACGCCCGGATCACCGTGCGCGATCTCGCAAGCCATCCGCTGCCGCATATCGACCAGGACTTCGTCGCCGCGACGCGCAGTCCGGACGGTGCGCAGAGCAACGCGCAGAAGGCGATCCTTGTCACCTCCGACGCGCTGGTGGACGAATTGCTGCGGGCCGACATCGTGGTGATCGCCGCCGGCATGATCAATTTCACCAT
>JAXDOO010000239.1:0-3959 GCA_034668865.1 Alphaproteobacteria bacterium | reverse complement strand
ATGTTTCGACAATTCGACGTCAATAGGCTCGTGACCGTATTCGGCGGCTCGGGCTTTGTCGGGCGCCACCTTGTCCGTGCCTTGTGCAAGCGCGGCTACCGCATCCGCGTGGCCGTGCGCCGCCCGGACCTCATCGGCCATCTGCAGCCGCTCGGACGGGTCGGACAAATCCATGGGGTACAGGCCAATCTGCGCCATGCCGGCTCGGTGGAGGCCGCCATGCGCGACGTCGACGCCGTGGTCAATCTCGTCGGCATCATGCACGAGACCGGGCGGCAGCGATTTATGGAAGTGCAAGGCTACGGCGCGGAACGTGTCGCGGTTGGCGCCGCGAAGCTCGGCATTCCGCTCGTGCATATGTCCGCGCTCGGCGCCGATGCGAACTCCGCCTCGCGCTATGCCCACGCCAAGGCGGAAGGCGAGCGGCTGGTGCTCGCCGCCAAGCCCGACGCCGTCATCATGCGGCCTTCGATCATCTTCGGCCCCGAGGATAGTTTCTTCAATCGCTTCGCCTCCATGGCACGCATCTCGCCCGCTTTGCCGCTGATCGGCGGCGGCGCCACCCGCTTCCAGCCGGTATTTGCCGGCGATGTCGCGCTGGCCTTCGCCGACGCGGTGAGTGGCAAGGCCAAGCCGGGCACGATTTACGAGCTGGGCGGGCCCGAGGTCCGCAGCTTCAAGCAACTCATGCAATTCATGCTCGGCATCATCGAGCGCAAGCGCCTGCTGGTGACGATCCCCTTCCCGATCGCCAAGCTGCAGGCCGCCTTCCTCGGCCTCTTGCCGAACCCGCCGCTGACCACCGACCAGGTCGAACTGCTCAAGAGCGACACCGTGGTGTCGGCGGAGGCTCTGCGCGAGCGCCGCACGCTGGAAGGCCTGGGCATCAAGCCGACGCTGATGGAAGCGGTGCTGCCGTCTTACCTCTGGCGCTATCGCAAGGCCGGCCAGTTCAGCGATCGCTTCGCGTTATAACCCGAGCGACAGCGCCGCCAATCCCGCTGCCCCGACGATGATCCGCCACCAGGCGAAAACCGCAAAGCTGTGGCGTGAGACATAGTCGAGGAAGGTCTTCACCACGATCCAGCCGCAGATGAAGGATGCGATGAATCCCACGGCGACGATCAGCCAGTTGCCGCCCGCCATATCCGCGCGGCTCTTGTAGAGCTCGAGCGCAAAGGCGCCGACCATGGTCGGCATCGCCAGCCAGAACGAGAACTCTGCCGCCGAACGGCGGTCCGCGCCGAACAGCATGGCGCCGAGGATGGTGGCACCCGCGCGCGAGACGCCGGGTACCATCGACAGCACCTGCACAAGGCCAATGCCGAAATACATCGGGAGCGTGAACTGCTGGGCGTCGTGATAGCGCGCGTTCAGGCTCATGCGATCGACCCAGAGCAGCACGAAGCCACCCAGCACCAGCATCACGCAGACGATCCAGACGTTGAACAGCACTTCCTTGATGAAGGAATGCGCCAACGCGCCGACGATGGCCGCAGGCAGGAAGGCGAGCAGCACGCCGACGATGAACCGCCGCCCCTGCGGGTTGCTGAAAAACCCGGTCGCGAGCTTCCATAGCCGCGTGAAGTAGATCGAGAGCAGCGCCAGGATGGCGCCGAGCTGGATGAGCACCGCGAAAGACTTGCCGAAGGCATCGTCGTCGAAGCCGAAAAAATGCTCCATCAGCAGCAGATGTCCGGTGGAGGAAACCGGCAGAAACTCGGTCAGGCCCTCGACGATGCCGAGGGCGGCCGCCTTGAGAAGGTCGAAAAGCATGGGGAGAATCTCTGGCGTGGACCCCTCGCTTGTGGCGCAACCGCAGGGCTGGGGCAACGACAAAAAGGCGGCAATTTGCTGAGATCACTTAATACCTGAGCCGTTTTAGGGGTTGCGTCGATTCCCCGCCTGTCCTACCTCGCTAGTTCCCACCGAGGCCCGCATTCCTCAACACTTTTATTCACCTGCTCATGCTGACGCTGTTTCATCATCCTTTCTGCCCGCATTCCCGTTTCGTGCGCCTCTTGCTCGACGAATATGGCATCGAGGCGCGCTACGTGGAGGAAAAGACGTGGGAGCGGCGCGAAGAATTCCTGACGCTGAATCCCGCCGGCACCACACCAGTGCTGGTGGAGGACGGCAGCCCGCCGGTGCCCGGCGCCGCCATCATCGCCGAATATCTCGACGAGACGAAGGGAGACGGCGCCGGTGACCGCCGCCTGCTGCCGCCCGAACCGGAGCGGCGCATCGAGGTGCGGCGGCTGGCGGCTTGGTTCAATGATAAATTCTTCGAAGAAGTGAGCGGGCCGCTGGTTATGGAGCGCTGCTACAAGCGCTATATACCGGCTGCGCAAGGCGGCGGTTCGCCCGATACCGACGCCATTCGGGCGGCACGGGTCAATATCCGCTATCATCTGGCCTATATCGGCTGGCTGGTGCGCGCGCGGAATTGGCTGGCCGGCGACCAATTGAGCCTTGCTGATCTGGCCGCGGCAGCGCATTTGTCCGCGGTCGACTACATGGGCGACGTGCCGTGGAACGAAGACGAAGCCGCGAAGATCTGGTACGCGAGGGTGAAGTCCCGCCCCTCGTTCCGACCAATTTTGGCCGATTCCATGCCGGGCATTCCGGCGTCGAAGACTTACGCGGACCTGGATTTCTAAACCCACAAAAATTAAAGGCCGAGCTTAAGCGCGCGGCACGCGAGCAGGGATTCGACGCGATCGGCGTGACGCGTCCGGACGCCATTCCGCAGGCGCAGGAGCGGCTGGCCCGCTTTCTCGCCGAAGGCCTGCAGGGCGACATGGACTGGATGGCGGCAACCGCCGAGCGGCGCGGCAACCCGCAGGTGTTCTGGCCGCAGGCCCGCTCGGTCGTCATGCTCGGGCTGAATTACGGGCCGGACGAAGATCCGCTGGCCGTGCTGGCGCAACGCGACCGCGCCGGCATTTCGGTTTATGCGCGCGGCGACGATTATCACGAGCTGATCAAGAAGAAGCTGAAGACGCTGGCGCGTTGGCTGCATGCCACAGCGGGTGGCGACGTGAAAGTTTTCGTCGACACCGCAGCGGTGATGGAGAAGCCGCTGGCCGCCAGCGCCGGTTTAGGCTGGCAAGGCAAGCATACCAATCTTATTTCGCGCGAGTTCGGATCGTGGCTGTTTCTCGGCGCGATCTTCACCACGCTGGAGCTACCGGCGGATCACGCGGAAGCCGGTAGTTGCGGCACCTGTCAGGCTTGCCTCGACATCTGTCCGACCGCGGCTTTTCCCGAGCCCTACCGGCTCGATGCCACGCGCTGCATTTCTTATCTGACCATCGAGCACAAGGGCCCGATCCCGCGCGAGTTCCGCCCGCTGATGGGCAACCGTATCTATGGCTGCGACGATTGCCTTGCGGTCTGTCCCTGGAACAAATTCGCCCAGCAGGGACGCGAGGCAAAATTATTCGCGCGCGATCGTTTGCGCGCGCCGCGGCTGGCGGATCTGGCGCGGCTCGACGACACCGATTTCCGCACGCTGTTTTCCAAGTCGCCGGTCAAGCGCATCGGGCGCAACCGTTTCCTGCGCAATGTGCTGATCGCGATCGGCAATTCTGGCGACGACGCGCTCGTACCGGAAGCCGAGCGGCTGCTGGATGATGCCTCGCCACTGGTGCGCGGCGCGGCGGTATGGGCGCTCGGGCGCCTGCTGCCGCGGGAGCAGCTCTCCGCGCTTGCGGCCCGGCGGAGCGAGGCCGATGCGCACGTCAACGAAGAATGGACGGCCGTGCTCAGCTAGCGCGATCAGCACCACATTTCGGGATCATGCAGCGCGCGATCAGCAAAAGTGGATACCGGTTTTTGCGTTCGATCGCGCGCCAACTTTAAAGGCAGCGCATGATCTTATCCGAAAACCGGTTCCCACTTTTCGGGATCATGCAGCGCGCGATCAGCAAAAGTGGGTACCGGTTTTGCGTTCGATC
>JAXDOO010000238.1:0-16635 GCA_034668865.1 Alphaproteobacteria bacterium | reverse complement strand
CCGTTCTTGCCGGTAAAGCCCTGGCAGATGACCTTGGTATTTTTGTCGATCAGAATGGCCATCAGGCGGCCCCCTGCACGGCTTTGACGATCTTCTGCGCGGCATCGTCGAGATCGTCGGCGGAGATTACGTTCAGCCCGGACTTGGCGATGATTTCCTTGCCGAGCTCCACATTGGTGCCTTCCAGCCGCACGACCAGCGGCACTTTCAATCCGACCTCCTTCACCGCGGCGACGACGCCCTCGGCGATAATGTCGCATTTCATGATGCCGCCGAAGATATTGACCAGGATGCCCTTCACGCTCGCATCCGAGGTGATGATCTTGAAGGCGGCGGCGACTTTTTCCTTGGTGGCGCTGCCGCCGACGTCGAGGAAATTCGCGGGCGCTGCGCCATAGAGCTTGATGATGTCCATAGTGGCCATGGCGAGACCGGCACCATTGACCATGCAGCCGATCGAGCCGTCGAGCGCGATATAATTCAGGTCGTATTTCGACGCCTGGATTTCCTTGTCGTCTTCTTCCGTGATGTCGCGCAGCTCGACCAGATCGGGATGCCGGTAGAGCGCATTGCCGTCGAAACTCACCTTGGCATCGAGACAAACAAGATCGCCATCCTTGGTCACGATCAGCGGGTTCACTTCCAAGAGGCTCATGTCCTTCTCGGTGAAGACTTTGTAGAGTCTGGTCAGCAGCGCACTCATCTGCTTGTGCTGCTTGTCGTCAAGCTCCAGCGCCTCGGCGAGGAGGCGCACATGGAAGGGGCAAACATTGGTGGCGGGATCGATGGCGAAACTCGTGATCTTTTCCGGCGTGTCGTGCGCGACCTTCTCGATGTCCATGCCGCCTTCGGTGGAAGCGACCACCGCAACGCGCGAGGTCTCGCGATCCACCAGCAGCGAGAAATAAATCTCGCGCGCGATGGCCGCACCTTCCTCGATCAGCAGGCGATGGACTTGCTTGCCTTGCGGACCGGTCTGAGGCGTGACGAGCGTGGCGCCGAGCAGGCGCTCGGCTTCTTTTTTCACGTCATCGATCGATTTGACGACTTTGACCCCGCCTGCCTTGCCGCGGCCGCCGGCGTGGATCTGCGCCTTGACCACCCAGACTGGGCCGCCCAAAGCTTCAGCTGCTTTTACCGCTTCATCGGGGGAGAAGGCGGCCTGACCGCGGGGAACCGGTACGCCGGCATCTCGCAACAGCGCTTTCGCCTGGTACTCGTGAATATTCATAAACAGTGGTCCGGAAGGTCTGAAATACCTTACACCAGAAAAGCTTAGCGTGACTGGCCAAGGCCCGGTGCAATTTTCTTGCAGGCATCGACCAAAGTCTGAACCGAGGCCGCGGAGCGTTCAAAAGCATCGCGCTCGGCGCTGGAAAGCTCGATTTCCACAATGCGCTCCACGCCTTTTGCCCCCAATACCACCGGGACCCCCACATACAGGTCGTTGATGCCGTATTCGCCATTGAGCCAGGCCGCACAGGGCAGCACGCGCTTTTTGTCACGCAGATAGCTTTCGGCCATGGCGATGGCCGAGGCCGCCGGCGCGTAAAAAGCCGAGCCGGTCTTCAACAGGTTGACGATTTCGGCGCCACCATTGGCGGTGCGATTGACGATCTCGTCAACGCGCGCCTGCGTGGTCCAGCCCATCTTCACGAGGTCAGGCAACGGAATGCCAGCAACGGTGGAATAGCGCGGCAGCGGCACCATGGTGTCGCCGTGTCCGCCGAGCACGAAGGCGGTAACGTCTTCCACCGACACATCGAACTCGTCGGCGAGGAAATAGCGAAAGCGCGCTGAATCGAGCACGCCCGCCATGCCGACGACCATTTGCTTGGGCAGGCCGCAGGTCTTCTGCAGCGCCCACACCATGGCATCGAGCGGGTTGGTGATGCAGATGACGAAAGCATTGGGCGCGTATTTCTTGATGCCGGCGCCCACCTGCTCCATCACCTTCAGATTGATGCTTAAAAGATCGTCGCGGCTCATGCCGGGCTTGCGCGGTACTCCGGCGGTGACGATGCAAACGTCGGCGCCTTCAATTGCTTCATAGGAATTAACGCCGGTGAACTTCGTGTCGAAGCCATCCACCGGCGAAGATTGCGCAAGATCGAGCGATTTGCCCTGCGGCGTGCCTTCGGCAATGTCGAACATCACCACGTCGCCGAGTTCTTTCAGGCCGATCAGGTGAGCAAGCGTGCCACCGATTTGGCCGGCGCCGATCAATGCAATCTTGTTTCGCTTCATAGTGAGGGATTTCCCTGAAAAGCCGCCGAAATGCGAGGTGTGCAGGTCATTAACTGCCCGTTTGGCGACTGGTCAAGTCTCCACAATCCCCTCCTGCACCTGAGCGGGTGAATCGCGCCGCCCGTGCGGCAGGGACAAATACGAATCCGAGCGCATCTCAAACAGGCGCGAAGCCGTGCGCTTGAATTGAATCGCCTCAGATCCCTCGCTGGCCCGATAGAGCGCATCGGGCTCGGCCTCAGCCGAGGCCACGAGCTTCACCGCCTGGTCGTAAAGCGTGTCGATCAGCGTGATGAAACGCTTGGCTTCGTTGCGTCTTGAAAAATCCATGACGGGAATATGATCGATCAGCAGGGTATGGAATTCATGCGCCAGCCTCAGGTAATCGAGCGCGCCGAGCGGGCGCTCGCACAAATCGGTGAATGTAAAACGCGCAACACCCCTGGCCGCGCGCGGCACGCGGATGGCGCGGCCCTTGCTGATCACTTCCTGCGCCGCGCCGCGATCACCGCCGGTCAGCCGGCGCCAGGCTTGATCCATCGCGGCGTCCGCGGCGGCATCGGCCGGCACATGCCAGACGGGAGCGTCCGCCAGCTTCTCCCGCCGGAAGTCGGTGCGGGCATCGATCCGCACCACCGTCATGCGCTCCAGCAGCAAGCCGATGAACGGCAGGAACAGCGCGCGATTCAAGCCATCGCGATAAAGATCATCCGGCGCGACGTTGGACGTCGCGATCACCACCACGCCATGCTCGAACAGACGGGTAAACAGGCGGCCAAGAATCATCGCATCGGCGATATCGGTGACGTGGAATTCATCAAAGCAGAGCAGCCATGACTCTTCCGCGATGGCAGCCGCGACCTGCGCGATCGGATCGTCGCCTGTGACCTCTCCGCGTTTGAGCTTTTGCCGATAGATGTGCACGCGCTCGTGCACGTCGGCCATGAATTCGTGGAAATGCGCGCGACGCTTACGCGCGACGGGGCTCGCCTCGAAAAACAAATCCATCAGCATGGTCTTGCCGCGGCCGACATCGCCATGAAGATAGACGCCCTTGATCGGCTCTTTCGGCTCCTGCCGCCCGAACAACCAGCCAAGCAAGGAGGATTTGAGCGCGAGCCGGTAGGTCGCAAGCCGCGCCTCAAGCTGCGCCAGCAACGCAAGCGCGGCTTCCTGCGCGGGATCGCGCTCGATCTCACCGGCGGCAACAAGAGCCGCGTAGTGCTCGCGGACAGAACTCGGCATGGACTATTTCGTGAAGGCGCGTGAGGAGAAAGGACGGGCGAGGCATAGCCGTCAGACACTGTCGTCGGCAAGCCGCAGGCGCAGAGAAAGCTGGCAGGCGCGCTGGCATGCCAAGCATTAGTGTTGGAATTCAATAGCTAAGCGCGCACCCCGCAAAACTGGATTTTGGGGTTTGCGGAAGCAATGAAGCTGGCGCAGGGATTGCCGGCGCGCCGGTTCCCATTTCTTTGTCTTGCACCAGCTAGCGGCGCGCCTGACGCAAGTGCGTCACGGTTTCGAGAAAGGGATAGTCCGCCTCAACCACATAAGGCCCGCCGCCGACGGAATCGCGCGACGAGAAGAGCACGAAACGCTCGGGCTCGAACACCGGAGCGCGGAAATGCCCGCGCGAGGAAAAAAACTCGGCGACCTGGTGGTTGGAAGAACTGCGCAGCCGCGCAAGGGTGACATGCGGCGTGAATTTGCGCCCTTCGGGCTCGAGACCAATGCGGCGCAGCAGGCGTTCATGCTCCGCCTGCAATTCCAGGACCGCCGGGGATGGCGCGACCAGCGCGACAATGGCGCGCGGCCGGTTTCCGCCGAAAGACGAGAGCCTGTCGAATTTGACTTCGAACGCCTCGCGCCTGACTTGACCAAGGATGAAGGCAGCCTCGCGCGCGACGGTTTCATCCACATCGCCGATGAAACGCAGCGTCACATGATAATTTTCGGGATCGACCCAGCGCGCGCCCGGTAGGCCGCCGCGCACGGCGGAAATCGCGCTCCTCACGTCAGGAGGGATCTCCAAGGCGGTGAATAGGCGTGGCATGGCGAACTCACGAATCACCTAGTGAAAGGATGCACGGATTTGCTCCCCGACGCCATGCGTCAGGTGGCAGATTTCGCGCGCACGCGGTTAACCAGTTCCTCCACTTTGGGCAGGATACCTTTCACGATAACGCCCACGCCCTCGGCATTGGGATGCACTCCGTCGCGCTGGTTCAGTCGCGCGAGCGTTGCGACGCCGTCGAGAAAGAACGGATAGAGCAACGCGCCGTATTTTTCGGCGAGCTCCGGATAGATCGAATCGAACTTGCGAGTGAAGTCGTTGCCAAGATTACGTGGCGCCAGCATTCCTGCCAGCAGCACCTCGATGCCGCGCTCCTTCATGCGCCGCATGATCTGGTCGAGAGCGCCACGCGTGACCTTTGGATCCACGCCGCGCAATGCGTCGTTGGCGCCCAGTTGCACGATCACCGCATCAGTGCCTTCGGGCACCGACCAATCCAGGCGGGCAAGGCCACCGGAAGCGGTGTCGCCAGAGACGCCGGCATTGGCAATGTCCACTGCGATGCCCTTGGCCTTCAGGGCGCGCGCCAGCTTGGCGGGAAAGGCCTCGCCGCCCGACAGACCGAGGCCGGCCGAAAGCGAATCCCCGAGCACCACGATGCGGACCGGTCGATCCTGCGCCAGCGCCGGGAAACTGGTGGCGAAAACACAGGCAATGCAACCAAAGGCCAAACCCGCCGCGGCGATCAGCGCCTGGACCCGTCGTCCGCCGCCCCCATATGACCAAGTTCGGGCTGACGAAGTTCGGGCGCGGCGCATTGCGGCTGCCGGAAAGGTGTTACGGAATAGCTTCATGGACGATATCTCGCGGTCCCAACCCCCGTTGCCCGCAGCGATCGCGCTCGCCGGGGTCAATCTCTCACTCGGCCGCGGCGCGGCGCGGGTGCATATCCTGAAGGATATAGGACTGCACATCCGCCGCGGCGAGGCCATCGGGCTGGTCGGTCCGTCCGGCTCGGGGAAATCGACCCTGCTGATGGTGATGGCAGGACTCGAGCGGCCGGACACGGGTTCGGTCGAGGTCGCCGGTATCGATCTCGGCAAGCTCGACGAGGACGGCCTGGCGCGGTTTCGCGGCCGCCATGTCGGCATCGTGTTCCAGTCCTTCCATCTGATCCCCACCATGACGGCAATCGAGAATGTCGCCGTGCCCCTGGAACTGGCGGGCGCGGGCGAGGCCTATGAACGCGCAGAGCGCGAGTTGGCGATGGTGGGACTGGCCGAGCGGCTTTCGCATTATCCCGCGCAGCTTTCCGGAGGCGAGCAGCAGCGTGTGGCGCTGGCCCGCGCGCTGGCGCCCAACCCCGCGATTCTCGTCGCCGACGAGCCGACGGGAAATCTCGACGAGAGCACGGGCAAGCAAATCATCGAATTGCTTTTCGCCGGCCATGAAGAGCGCGGCACCACGCTGATCCTGGTAACGCACGACCCAGCCTTGGCCGCGCGCTGCGACCGCGTGCTGCGTTTGCGCTCTGGCCGGATCGACAGCGACACCGCCGCAGTGCTGCGATGAACACATCAATCCCCCACCCGGACCGCTCCGCGGTCCGACCTCCCCCGCAGGCGGGAGAAGTGAGCATTTTCTTGCCGCTGCGTTTCGCCTTACGCGAGATGCGCGGCGGCTTGAACGGCTTTTATGTATTCATCGCTTGCCTCGCGCTCGGCGTTATGGCTATCGCCGGCGTCGGATCGGTCGCCGGAAGCCTGACCGACGGACTGGCACGCGAGGGCCGCGTGATCGTCGGCGGGGATATTTCGTTCAATTTGATCCAACGCGAAGCGAGTGTCGCGGAAAGAGACTTCATCGCTCAACGCGGGCGCCTTTCCGTCGCCGCCACTATGCGGGCTATGACACAGGCCAGTGACGGCCATTCGGCACTGGTTGAACTCAAGGCGGTGGACCGCGCTTATCCGCTTTACGGCGCGCTGTCGCTGGAGCCCGCGCTGGATCCGACCGCGTTGCTGGCCGAGCGCGATGGCGCCTTCGGCGCGGCCGCTGCGCCGGCCTTGCTCGCGCGCCTCGGGTTGAAGACCGGCGACCGCGTCACGGTGGGCGCGGCCAACCTCGAAATTCGCGCGGTGCTGCGGAGCGAACCTGACAAGCTCGCCGGCGGCATCGATTTCGGCCCGCGCCTGTTGGTAGGCGAAGCAGCCCTGCGCGCCACCGGCTTGCTGCAGCCGGGCAGTCTCGTGCGCTGGCGCTATCGCCTGCGCCTGCCGGAAAACGATGCGGGCGAGCAGGCCACCAAGACGGTCATTGATGCAGCGCAGGCGCAACTGCCAGACGCGGGGTGGGAAATCCGCAGCCGGAGCAATGCCTCTCCGCAGCTTGCGCGCAACGTCGAGCGCTTCACGCAATATCTCACGCTGGTCGGGCTCACCGCTTTGCTGGTCGGCGGCGTCGGCGTCGCCAATGCGGTGAAGAGCCATCTCGACCGCAAGCGCGAGGTGATCGCCACCATGAAAGCGGTGGGCGCGACCGGCACCCGCGTCTTTGCTATTTATCTGTCGCAAGTGCTGATGCTGGCGCTGATCGGCGCCGTCATCGGACTTGCGATCGGCGCAGCCTTGCCCTTCGTGATCGACTGGGCCTTCGGCAGCATCATTCCGCTTCCCATGGAGCCAGATATTTACCCGGCGCAACTTGCGCTGGCGCTGATCTACGGCCTGCTCACCGCTTGCGCCTTCGCGCTATGGCCGCTCGGGCGCGCCCACGACGTGCCGGTCTCCGCGCTGTTTCGCGACGAGGTGGCGCGCCAAAGCAGCTGGCCGCGCCGGCGCTATATAGCGGCCACCGCCCTGGTGGCCCTGGTGCTGGCGGGTGCTGCGGTCTTCCTCGCCTACGACCGCCGCATCGCGCTGATCTTCATCGGTGCAGCGGCGGTCGTCTTCGTCGTCCTCCGCCTGGTGGCGGAGGCGCTGATGTGGGCCGCACGCCACACGCCGCACAAGGGCTCCGCACTGGTGCGGCTCGCCATCGCCAATATCCATCGCCCGGGTGCGCTGACGCCGACGGTGGTGCTGTCGCTCGGCTTGGGGCTCGCTCTGCTGGTGACGCTCGTACAGATCGACGGCAACCTGCAGCGGCAATTCACCGCTGCGCTGCCGGACAAGGCGCCGTCCTTCTATTTCACCGACATTCCGGCTGCTGAAGCGGAGCGTTTCGACGCCTTCATCCGCACTGCAGCCCCGGGCGCGGAACTCGAGCGTGTGCCGATGCTGCGCGGGCGCATCGTGTCGGCCAATGGCATCAAGGCCGAGGATCTCAAGCCTGCGCCGGACGCGGCTTGGGTTTTGCAAAGTGACCGCGGCCTCACTTATACCGGCGAGATCCCAGCCGGCTCGCGCGTGGTCGAAGGCCAATGGTGGGCACCGGATTACGATGGCCCACCACTCGTCTCCTTCGAGAAGAAGCTCGCGGAGGGCCTCGGGCTCAAGCTCGGAGACCCGGTGACCGTCAATGTGCTCGGGCGCCCGATCACCGCGCATATCTCGAACATGCGGTCGGTCGATTGGGAAAGCCTCGGGATCAATTTTGTATTGGTCTATTCCCCCGGCGCTTTCGCCGGCGCACCGCATACCCACATCGCCACCTTGACCTATCCCGACGGCAGCAACGCCGAACAGGAAGACAAGCTGCTGAAGGCCGCAGCGGAAGCCTTTCCCATGGTGACCACTGTTCCCGTCAAGGAGGCGATTGAAGCGGTGGCCAAAATCGTCGCCAATCTGGCGCTCGGCATCCGCGGCGCCAGCCTCGTCTCCTTGGCGGCCGCGGTGCTGGTGCTGGGCGGCGCGCTGGCAGCTGGCCGGCGCAATCGGGTCTATGATGCGGTGATCCTGAAAACCCTCGGCGCCACGCGGGCGCGGCTGCTTGGCGCCTATGGCCTGGAATATCTCGTGCTCGGACTGGCCACCGCGGTGTTCGGCGTGGCGGCCGGCTCCATCGCCGCCTCGCTGGTCGTCACCAAGGTGATGAATCTGAGCTTCGTGTGGCTGCCCGGCTCGGCCGCCGCGGCGGCCATCGGCGCTCTGCTTGTGACGGTGGCCCTGGGCCTGATCGGCACGTTCTCGGCCCTCAGCCAGAAGCCGGCGCCGGTGCTGCGCAATCTCTGATTGTTTGAGGCGTCTCCCCGCGCGTTTTCGCCGCAGACCCTTTACCAAGCTGTCGCCAAATTAACCTTTCGATACAGGCAGGGCATCTAGCGCCGAAGCCCTGCCCGTACTAGATTCTCGCCATTGGCGCAGGCTGCAGTTCTGCCTTCGCGCCTTCGCGATAAGCCGGCATCATGCCGGATACAGAGAGAGGAAAAGCCATGTCGGATTTCGACCGGAACGTAGCGTCTGCCCGTCCCTACGGCGCCGACCGCGCGGTCGCCGTCGATGCGGGCCTGCGCGCTTACATGATCCGTGTCTACAACACGATGGCCATGGGCGTCGCTCTTACGGGCATCGTTTCGTGGTTCACTTACAACGCAGCGGTTGTCACCAACGAAGCCGGCGCGGTCGTGTCGTTGACGCCATTCGGGCAGACGCTGTTCAGCGGCCCGGTGACGATCGTGCTGTTTCTTGCGACGCTGGGTCTCGTGTTCTTCATGAGCTTCCGGGTCCACACCCTGTCAGTAGGCACGGCCACGGGCCTGTTCTTCCTATACGCTGGCCTGCTGGGATTGATGCTGGCCTCGATCTTCCTGGTCTACACCGGCCAATCGATTACCCGGGTGTTCTTCATCACCGCTGCGTCGTTCGGCGCGCTGAGCCTCTACGGCTACACCACGCAGCGTGACTTGGGGCCGATCGGCTCGTTCCTGATCATGGGCCTGTTCGGCCTGATCCTCGCCTCGATCGTGAACATCTTCCTTGCCTCTTCGGCGATGGGGTTCGTGATCTCGGTGGTTGGCGTGCTGGTCTTCGCGGGGCTGACCGCCTACGACACCCAGCGCATCAAGGAAATGTATGACGTCAACGACGACGGCACCGTCGCCGGCCGCAAGGCGATCATGGGCGCGCTGACGCTCTACCTCGACTTCATCAACATGTTCCTCATGCTGCTGCGCCTGTTCGGCGACCGCCGCTAAGGGATCTGCAATCCAAAACGCCCCGGCCAAAAGCCGGGGCGTTTTTTTTTTAGCTTTGTGTGAATTAGGCCGCGCCGCGGCGGCAGGCAATGCGCTCGGCCACGGGAGTGGACCGGGTCCCGCTTACGCGCGGGATGAGCGGAATATGTTTCACGCCGCGACGACGCGCAGCGATTTGTCGATGGCGCGCAACACCCGATCCAGCTCAGGCCCGCGCCGCACGATCAGTCCCGTAGCGGAGACGACGCTATAGGCGCACTGGCGGCGGGCCAACTTGGGATTTTTTTCGATCCGGTAGATCGGCATTTCGGAAGCGCGGCGGAACACCGAGAACACCGCGCGGTCTTTCAAGAAGTCGATCGCATAGTCGCGCCATTCGCCGGCGGCGACCTTGCGGCCATAGAGACTGAGGATGCGATCAAGCTCGTGGCGGCTGAAGGTCACTTGGTGGATGGGGGCGGCGGGAGAAGACCTACCCGCAAAATCGCCCCCATGGGACTTGCTTGGGTCAGTATCGCCGGGGCCAAAATCCATGGCGGCGCCTCCTTGGTTGAGGCCTTCATGATCGCGCGGGGAGCCTGCTGCGGCAAGTCCCCAAGATGACGATTTCCATGGCCGGACCGAGGAATTTCTGAGCAATTTCAATGATCACGGATTCGTTAGCCTAAACATAATACCGCCCAATTTCAGCCAATCCGGCGCCAAGCTAGAGCGTGATATAGGCGGCTGTTGCCTCAAAGGGCCCGGTCCGAAAACGAAGCTTCGGATTCCTCAGCCCCCCAGCCCCCCGGAGTTTGGTAAGGGCCGGGCCCGTTGAAGTTCCGTGTACGTTCAACCCCAATATGTGCTTCAGGGCCGGCTTGTTAGCCGGCCCTTTTTTATTTTCATCCCGAGCCTAGCGCAGCGATGCGACAGCGGCGCCCAGCATCGCGCCGGGATTGTCGGCGTTGCCGCTTTGCACCACCACAGCCGCGGTATCGACGCCACCGCCGGCCAGGTGACTCACCGGCACATTCCAGGTCGCTGCCTTGCCGTTCCAGTCGCCGAGCTTCTGCCAGCGTCGTGCGACATTGTGGTAGGTCACCGTGCGGCCGCGGTTTTCGCCGCGCGCTACGGCGATCGAGACCTCCTTCGCCAGTCCATAGACCCAGACTTCGCCGGCACCTTTTCCGCTAGGTAGATCGACGCTCAGCTTTCCGTCGCTCACCGCGACACGCACCGGCACCGATAGGGCATCGCGCGCCGAAGAAAGTGCGCGCTGGATCGCCGCTTTGTCGCTTCCCACCAGATGCGCGGTGCCGTTGATAACCAGCTGCGGCGTATAGACCCCGCGCTCCCCGCGCACGCGGGCATAGGCGCGTTGCCGCTCGGAATTGCGTGGATCCGCCAGCGTGTCCTTCCAGCCGAGCGAGTCCCAATAATCCACGTTCAGGCTGAAGGCGACGAGCGACGGATCGCGGATCAATTCACCCAGCAGCTTGTCGGCCGGCGGACAGGAGGAGCAGCCCTGGCTGGTGAACAGTTCGAGCACGCCGCGGGTCTCCGCTTGCGCTTGCGGCGAGACCAGCATTGCGCCGGCGCAGACGCTCAGCGCCGCGAAACATGCCATGCGCATGACTACCTCCAAGCCGCGGCGTGCCGCTGACTGCGCCGCTTGTCCGCCTGTTCGCGGCAGGCAGGCCGGAGGTTACGCCGCCAGGTGCCGCAACACGTATTGCAGGATGCCGCCGTTCTTGAAGTAGTCTAGTTCATCGAGCGTATCGATACGGCAGATCAGCGGCACGCGCTTCAAGCCCCCGTCTGAGGCGACGATCTCGGCCATCATCTTCTGGCGCGGCTTCAACTCGCCGTGCAGCCCGCGGATGGTGATCAGCTCGTCCCCCTTCATGCCGAGCGATTGCCAGGACGAGCCTTCCTCAAACACCAGTGGCAGCACGCCCATGCCGACCAGGTTGGAGCGGTGGATGCGCTCGAAGCTCTGCGCGACTACGGCGCGAACGCCGAGCAAATAGGTGCCCTTGGCTGCCCAGTCGCGCGAGGAGCCGGTGCCGTATTCCTTGCCGGCCATCACCACCAGCGGAACACTCTCGGTCTTATAGCGCATAGCCGCGTCATAGATCGGCATCACTTCCTTCGAGGGATAATGCACGGTAACGCCGCCTTCAACGCCCGACACCATCTGGTTCTTGATGCGGATATTGGCGAAGGTGCCGCGCATCATCACTTCGTGGTTGCCGCGGCGGGTGCCGTATTGATTGAAGTCGAGCGGCTTTACCTTGTGATCGACCAGATATTTCCCGGCTGGTGAATTCACCTTGATCGAACCCGCCGGCGATATGTGATCGGTGGTGATCGAATCCAGGAACAGCCCAAGCACGCGCGCATCGACGATGTCGTCGGGCGGCGTCGGCGCCGGCCGCATGCCGGTAAAATACGGCGGGTTTTGCACATAAGTCGATTTGCGGCTCCAGGCATAGGTCATGCCGCCCTTCACCGATATTTTGCGCCAATGCGCGTCGCCCTTGAACACATCGCCGTATTTTTTCACGAACATCTGTTTGGTGATGTTCTTGCGCACGCAGTCATCGACCTCCTTGCTGGTCGGCCAGATATCCTTCAGAAAGACCGGCTTACCCTTTTGGTCCGTGCCAAGCGGCTGCTTGATCAGGTCGACATTCATCGAGCCGGCAAGCGCGTAAGCGACCACGAGCGGCGGTGAGGCGAGATAATTCGCGCGCACGTCAGCGTTGACGCGGCCTTCGAAATTGCGATTGCCGGAAAGCACCGCCGCCGCGACAAGGTCATTGTCGTTGATGGTGTCGGAAATCTCCTGCGGCAGCGGGCCGGAATTACCGATGCAGGTGGTGCAGCCGAAGCCGACGAGATTGAAGCCGAGCTTGTCGAGATCTTTCTGCAATCCGGATTTCTCGAAATATTGCGCGACCACCTGCGAGCCGGGTGCGAGCGAGGTTTTGACCCAAGGCTTCACCGTCAGGCCTTTCGCCAGGGCTTTTCTGGCCAGCAGGCCGGCCGCCATCATCACATTCGGGTTTGAGGTATTGGTGCAGGAAGTAATGGCCGCGATCACCACGTCGCCGTGGCCGAGATCGTGGTTGCGCCCCTTCACCGGCACGCGCTTGCCATTCTCGCCAGCTTTGCCGAATTCCTTGTCCATCGCGGTGGCAAAGCCCGTCTTAACCTCCTTCAGCGCAACACGGTCCTGCGGACGCTTCGGTCCAGCGAGCGAAGGCTCGACCGCTCCCAGCTCAAGCTTGAGCACGTCGGTGAAGAGCGGGTCGGGGCTCGTCTTGATGAAGAACAGTCCCTGCGCCTTCGCATAGGCCGCCACCAGCGCCACGCGGTCGGTGGCGCGGCCGGTGTCCTGCAGATATCGGATGGTGTCGTCATCGATCGGAAAGAAGCCGCAGGTTGCGCCGTATTCCGGCGCCATGTTTCCGATCGTGGCCCGGTCGGCTATCGAAAGATTGGCGATGCCGGGGCCGAAAAATTCCACGAACTTTCCGACCACGCCGCGCTGGCGCAACATCTGCGTCACGGTGAGCACAAGGTCGGTCGCGGTGACGCCTTCCTTGAGCTTGCCGTTGAGGCGAAAGCCGATCACTTCCGGCAGCACCATCGACAGCGGCTGGCCGAGCATGGCCGCTTCCGCCTCGATGCCGCCCACGCCCCAGCCGAGCACGGAGAGACCGTTGACCATGGTGGTGTGGGAATCGGTGCCGACCAGCGTATCCGGATAGGCGAGCTCGACCGGAGCCGGCTTGTCGGTGGGCTGGTCGCCGAGCTTGAGCTTTTCCTTTCGGGTCCAGACCGTCTGCGACAGGTATTCCAGAT
Source organism: Alphaproteobacteria bacterium (assembly GCA_034668865.1). Taxonomy (GTDB): domain Bacteria; phylum Pseudomonadota; class Alphaproteobacteria; order Rhizobiales; family Xanthobacteraceae; genus CANKHA01. The sequence continues at coordinate 3,388 of JAXDOO010000238.1, read as the reverse complement.
TTACTTGATGGCAGATGCCGGTACCGGGCGGAACGACGCGGAAATTATCGAACGCCTTCTGCGCCCATTTCAGAAATTCGTAACGCTCCTGGTTCTGCTTGTATTCCTCGTCGACGTTCTTCTTGAACGCGCCCGCATTGCCGAAAAAATTCACCACCACCGAGTGATCGATGACGAGATCCACCGGCACCAGTGGATTGATCTTGGCCGGGTCGCCGCCCAACATCTTCATCGCGTCGCGCATAGCGGCGAGGTCGACCACGGCCGGAACGCCGGTGAAATCCTGCATCAGCACGCGCGCAGGGCGGAACGCGATCTCGTGGTCGGAGCACTTGTTCTTCAGCCAGTGCGCAATTGCCTGGATATCGTCTTTTTTGACGGTACGGCCGTCCTCATTGCGGAGTAGATTTTCCAGCAACACTTTCATGGAGAAAGGCAGGCGGGAAATTCCCTTCAGCCCGTTCTTCTCGGCCGCCGGAAGGCTGTAATAGGCATAGGTTTTGGAACCAACCTTCAGAGGTCGGAGGCATTTGAAACTATCGAGCGCTGTCATAACGGCTGATCCACTCCCTATCGGGTCGAAAACGGCAATAAATTTTGGTATTTTGATACCAAAGCCTCGACTATGAGGCTCTTGCCATGAGATTTTCGGCGCAGTGTCGCATAATTTGCGGCTTATAAGAACTTTTCGAGCGTTCTGCCACACAAAGGCTGTTCATCAACAAAATGCGGGCTCCTTTGCCACTATTCGGGTGCCGGGACGGCCCGTCCGCACGGCTCAGCCCGGCCGAAAACAGAGCCCTATGATGCAGCTTTCGGTGGCTGACCTCACGTGCCGGCGGGGCGGCCGGGAGTTGTTTTCGGGCTTGAGTTTTTCCTTGGCTGCCGGAGAGGCGCTGGTCGTGACCGGCCGCAACGGCAGCGGAAAATCGTCCCTGCTGCGTCTGATTGGCGGTTTGTTGCGCGCGGATGGGGGACGAATAAGCTTAAAGGGCGGAAATACCGAAGCGAGCATCGGCGAACAGGCGCATTACCTCGGCCACCAGGATGCCCTGAAGCCCTCCCTGACGGTTCAGGAAAACCTGCGATTCTGGAGCGCCTATCTCGGCCCGGCGGAGAACCCGTCGGAGCGCGCGCTCGAGCGCCTCGGCCTGGGCGAACTGGCCGACCTCCCCGCCGCCTATCTCTCGGCCGGCCAAAGGCGGCGGCTGTCGCTCGCCCGGCTCATCACCGTGCACCGGCCGCTCTGGCTACTCGACGAACCGGCTTCCCCTCTCGATGCCGAAGGCCAAGTCCGCCTCGCCGACCTGATGCACCTCCATCTGACGCGCGGGGGCCTGATACTCGCGGCAGCGCACGGATCGATCGGGCTCGCGGCTACGCAGGAACTGAAATTGGGAGTGGTGCCATGAGCGCGCTCTTCGCCCTTTTCATCCGCGACCTGCGCCTGGCGATACGCGTGGGCGGCGGCGCCTGGATGGGTGTGTTGTTTTTTCTGATCGTCGTCGCGCTCGTTCCCTTCGCGATCGGTCCCGACAATGCGCTGCTGCGGCGCATCGGGCCGGCGATCCTGTGGCTCGGCGCCCTGCTCGCCAGCCTGCTGACGCTGGACCAGCTTTTCGCCGACGACCGCGAAGACGGCTCGCTCGATCTAATCCTGATGGGAAGCGCGCCCCTGCCATTGGCAATCCTCGCCAAAGCCTTCGCGCATTGGCTCACTGCCGGATTGCCGCTGGTCGTCGCCGCGCCACTGTTAGGGGTTTTCTTCAACATCGACTTGTTGTCGATGGCGGCGGTGGCGCTCACGCTCCTGGCGGGCACGCCGGCTCTGACTTTCCTCCGACTGATCGGCGCAGCGCTCGCGGCGGCGTTGCGCCGCGGCGGATTGCTGGTGCCGGTGCTGATTTTGCCGCTGACAATTCCTGTTCTCATCTTCGGCGTGGCCGCATCAAATGCAGCAATCGTCGGGCCGGTGCCCTTCGGCACGCCCTTCACCATTCTTTGCGCGCTGTCGCTGGCGAGCCTGGTGGTCGGACCTGTCGCGGCGGCGGCCGCCTTGAAACATGCGGATTAAGATCGGCCTCACATGATGGCCAAAAACCACCGATTGCATGCGGAAACGCCCGGTCCTAAGAAGCTGCCGATGGCCATCACCGACCTTGCCAATCCCTCCCGCTTTCTGACGGTGGTGCGGCCGATCCTGCCGTGGCTGACGGCAGCCGCCGCGCTCATGCTCGCGCTCGGCCTCAGCCAGGTTTTCGCTGCACCGGACGACTATCAGCAAGGCGCCACGGTCAAGATCATGTTCCTGCATGTGCCGTCGGCGTGGCTCGGCATGTTCTGCTGGGCGTTGATGAGCGTGGCGGCGCTCGGCACCCTGGTGTGGCGGCATCCGCTTGCCGACGTCGCGGGCAAGGCCGCAGCGCCGATCGGCGCCGCCTTCACGCTGCTCTGCCTGATCACCGGCGCGCTGTGGGGACGCCCGATGTGGGGGACCTATTGGGTATGGGACGCGCGGCTGACTTCGGTGTTGATCCTGTTCCTGCTCTATCTCGGTGTGATCGCCCTGTGGCGTACGGTGGAAGATCCTTCCCGCGCCGCGCGCGCCGCCGCGATCCTTACCCTCGTCGGTGCCGTCAATTTGCCGATCATCAAATTTTCGGTCGATTGGTGGAATACGCTGCATCAGCCGGCATCTGTGTTCCGGTTGGCCGGCCCGGCCATCCATCCGGCGATCCTGACGCCGCTGATCGTCGTCGCCATCTCTTTCATGCTGCTGTTCGTTACCCTGCATCTCGCCGCCATGCGCAACGAGATCCTGCGCCGACGCGTGCGCACGTTGCAGCTGATGCAGGCGGAAAGAGCGGCGGAATAGTGACATGAATCTTGGACCGCATGCCGCGTTCATCGTCACTGCCTATGCGGCCGCCGCCGTCGTCATCGGCGCCCTGATCGCCTGGGTGTTGCTCGATCACCGCGCGCAGCTTCGCAAGCTCGCCAATTTGGACGCGCGCGGAGTGTCGCGCCGATCCGACCGGGCGACACCCGCTTCGCCATGACACCGGCTCAGAAGACGCAAGCGCCGCGGCGGAAGCTGATCGCTTTCCTGCCTCTCGCCTTGTTCGTGGCGCTGGCGGCGCTGTTCTTCCTGCGGTTAGGAGGCGATCCTTCCCGCGTGCCGTCGGTCCTGATCGGCCGCCCCGCGCCGGCAACCGTACTTCCGCCGGTGGAAGGGCTGGAACGCGGAGGCACGCCGCTGCCCGGGATCACGCCCGATATTTTTTCCGGAAAGGTAACGCTGGTGAATGTCTGGGCGTCGTGGTGCGTGCCGTGCCACGACGAGGCGCCGCTGCTGCATCAGCTTTCACAGGACCGGCGTATCCAGATT
>JAXDOO010000237.1:0-11232 GCA_034668865.1 Alphaproteobacteria bacterium | reverse complement strand
CGGTATTCAACCAGCCGATGTTCGGGCTGAGGACGAAAATCCAGGCCATGGCGGTGAGCAACCCGGGCACGGCAAAAGACAGCAGCGCGAGACTATGGAAGAGCTCGCCGCCGGGAGCGTCAGTGCGTTCCACTACCCAGGCAACAACACCGCCCATGACCAAAGCGGTAATCGCCGTACCGCAGCCAAAGAGCAGCGAGTTTCCAAACAGCCGCAGGATGTGCCAGCTCGAATAGGCCTCGATGAAATTATCGAAAGTCGGAGCGCCGAAGCCGTAAATGTTGTCTTCGGTAAATGCAGTCAAAAGCAGCGCGGACAGCGGCACAAAGACCAGCCAGCCGACGACCGCGACACAGATCACGAGCAGCAGATGCGAAAGGCGAAGCCTTGCCAGCCAGCCGAACGGCGAGCCCGACAGCGAGGGCATGCTAGGACTTGCGAAACTCAACTGCGGTGACTCCCGGGCAGTCCGGTGGGAGGAAGTGTTGATTCAACACCCTATCTCGGCCTGAACAGATCCTGGAAGAGCTTCAGCCACTTCTTTTCTTCTTCGCCGGAGAATTGAATCAGAATGACTTTCTTGGATTCCAGACGCGTGAAGGCGTCCGGCGGGTTCGGCGTAACGTCCGCGCGCACCGGCAGCCGGCCGGCCTTGGGCAACATCTCCTGCCCTTCCCTGCTCAATAAAAAGTTCGCTGCAAGCTTGGCTGCATTGGGATGCGGCGCCAGCGTGTTGACCCCGACCTGACCGTAGAACAGCGCGACCGGTTCCAGCACCCAGTAGTCGGTGTCGCCTCCGGCGAGCTTCACATTGGAGGTCAGCGATGCGTAATTATTGAGTGCGACCATATACTCGCCGGCGCCCACCGACCGCGCGAGCGCGAGATGGCCGTCGGTCAGAACCGGATTGAGCGTAGCGACAAGGTCGCTCACCAGCTTACGGGCCTTCTCCTCGCCATAATGAATATACATTGCGTTCAGCCAATGGGCGTCGGTGACATCGATGGCGATCTTGCCCTTCCATTCCTTTTTGGTGAGAAACTCCTCGTAGCTCTTCGGCAGGTCGGATTCCTTGACCAGCTTGGTATTGTACCCAGGTGCATTGTAATTGGCATAGACGCCATACCAGCGCCGGTTCGGATCACGCGCCTGCGCCTTGATCTCCTTGGCTTGCGGCGGATCGATCGGCAGCAAAAAATCCTGAGGCAAACGGCTGACCACGGTGCTGACGACCACGTCCCAACTGCGTTGCTGGGCCCGCCGCTCGATTGCGGTGCGCGCCATCAAGGCGTTGTCGTTAGCGCGGACGTATTCTGTCTTGATCCCGGTGGCTTCCTCGAATTTCTTCCAGAGCGGAAGGCCCTCCTGCTCGTTCATTGAGGAATAGATCGTCAACGTCCCCTCTGCCTTGGCGGCCTGCAGAAGTTCTGGGATGATCCAGGACGGCGCTGGCGCTTGCCCCGCCGTCGGCGAAAGCCCGAAAGCAAGACCCAAAAGGCTGAAAAAGCCCGCACACAGAGTTGAAGTCAGTTTGCTGGTCACCGTGTCCCTCCCAGGGCCGTTCTTGCTTACGCCGCGTAGCCGCGATCGACGCACGGCTCACAAAACATAATGCGACGACCGGTCGCTAGACAACCGGCTTGACGCGGGGCTTTCCGGTCCAACCCTGCGTCATAGCGCGCCAATTCAGAGGGTCACGAAATCGTGGTCAGGGGCGATGCTGGTCTGGAAGCCCAGGCGTCCAACGCGTCTGGAGCTTCTCGGCCGTTACTCCGGCGGATAGCCGATGGCGACGAGCTTGTCGTGGAAGGTCGTGTTGAAAGCGGAGATCTGCTCCTTCGTCAGGAATTCCTCGTGCACCTTCGATTGCCGCTTCCAGAAAAACTTGCCGTCCTGCGCCGTGCGCTTGTCAGCTTCGCCGTGGACCGCTTCAATATCGGCGACCGGTAGGCCGAGAAACTCGAACATCTTACCGGCCGTGGGCGCAAAATTATTCAGCAGATCTTCATAGCGCATGATGTGGATGTCGGCACCACTGTCGCGCAGTGCGAAAGCGTTGCCAACATGCTCGAAATATCCGCCATAAGCGCGGTTTTGCGGCGTGATCGTGCCGTAGCTCATAAAAACCGAGAACAGCGCCGCCAGCTGTTCCTTCGACAGCTTTTCGACGCTGTCGATCTGAAATTGCAGGACTTCTCCGATTTTTGAGTTCACATTTTTTGAAGCGAAATTGAGGTATGACAGAAACACGTCGAGGGGATGCCGATAAATGTAGACGATCTTGTCGGTCCTGATCGTCTGACCGCGATGTTCCGTGACGAGCGACTTGTGGTGCGACTTGTAGAAATACCATTGCTGGTCTTCGTAGACAATTGGGTGGGTCACGATCTGCCCATAGGCCATGTCCGATACGAATCGTTGCAGCATATTCGCTGGAATATCGAGTGCGGAGGCGACGATTTGACGAAGCCAGGTATTTCCGGAGCGCGGGAATGAATAGAGCCCGACGACACAGGTCGGCATATCCTCCCTGCTGTCTGCCTGATCGGCTGCCTGTATGTTCATCAACTTCCGTCTCCTACTACGTACTTGCTGCTAGACTATTTCAGCTCTCTTCACCCCGCCTTCGACGACGCGCTTGCAGAGCAATTCTTCCCCGCGGATCACGATATACTCTTGGAGCAAAACTTCGCGTACCGTGCCGGCGGACGTTCTTCATTTCTCCAATCGCTTCAGCATGGGCCAGACGACGTCCACCGCCGATCTGGATCGCGCCCAAAGCTTTGGAGCGATACGGCGGAAGCGCTCATCGTTTCGTTCTAATAACTCCAGAAGCCGGGCGTAATAGCTCTTCGCTTTTTGCCAATTTACCCTTTTTGCCAGCCGATACTGCAGACGAATATCGCGGACCGGCAGGCAACTGGACAAGATCTGATGCTTGTATTCGAGCTTAAGATAATTCTTGGCAGCCTGACCGGCCGACATCACAGCCAGCGTTCTGAATCCTTGCTGCTGAGCGCAATAACAAAGAAGTCGTTCTTGCACATGCGCCAGCCCGCCGTCGATATGATTTGGTTCGAGGTTGTAATCTTCCCATTTCCAATCATATCGGAACATAAGCTCCAACGCCTCGGGGCGGAACCAGTACATCGTGCCATAGGCCGCGACCGGAGTGTCCGCATCCAATGGCACGTCTATCTTCATCTCTTTGGCCAGCTTTTCCAGTGGCTTTCTGTTGCTGTACCAAGAGTGCCCGAGCGTACCGAAGCCGATATGCACCACTGGCGGCACGACCATGCCGACGTTTCGATAATCAGGCTGCTCCAATAGATCGAACAGGCTTGCCACAAATCGTCTGCTAGGAATCAAGTTCTCGATTAGATGCCGTTTGAACGATTGCCCTACCTGCCACGGCATTTGTGGCGTACGCTTGGAATGAAGCCGGAGAACCCAAGCATATTCGCCGCTCAGCATCACGTCCCGGAACGTAATGAATAGCGAGGACATATCGCGGCCGCGATTCTGTTCAACCACTCGTACCTCTGCCCTGCCTCCGCAGTTGAAGGACTTCAATCTTTCCTCAATACGCTGCTTGTGTTGCTGCGATGAGGTCGAAATATAAAAATCAAAATCGCAGGGAATATTTACGGCGAGATCGAAGAATTCGTGCAGCACCTCGACGTAAAAGATGTGGGCGACGATCGCGACTTTCCCGCCAAAATTCCATTTTTTCTTTGTCACCTCGGCAGGACTGGATTCAAAAATCCGCAAATCGTCCATATTGCTCTGAATCAAACGCAACGGATGGTATGGCAAAATGCTTTCCCAAATCATGCTCGCATCGAAATCGGATTCGCTCTGTTTGAGTGCTTCGAACACCGCGCGGCAATCGACCGCCTGTATGTCGACGGTCAGCGGGTCCAGAGAAAATATATCTTTTAAAATAATCGGGCAGCCAAGAGAAACCAGTTCAGCCGCCTCGTAGACCAATGGCTCTGACGTGTGAATTTGGTCGGGCTGGATGAAGGAGTCCCATTTGAATCCTGCCCGGTTGAGTGCAAGATGAAGCCCGTGTTCGCCCCTGACTCGATAATCGGTTGAATTGCGGAAAACAGTGTTGGCCCGCATGAAATCTAGAAATGCTGGTGACATCGCAACGCGACGATTCACTGTAAAGAAGTTCAGCGTCATCACGCGATCAAGCTTGATCTTGGGCACAATGGACGCGTTTGATTTTTTGCTAAAAAACCCAACAGACCAGAAATCGACCGATGATCTGCGCGGATCGTCGAGTATCGGGCTCAGCGCAAAGATCGGACCGTAGCAAGCCGTATCTACGAAGATTATCTCGTCGTATGTCTTCAATTCTTCAGAGTTGATTGCGGCTAACCCCAATCGATAGCCATCCAGCGACGTACGGATTTGGCCGGATGGAGAGCGCACCACCAGGTCGGCAACCTCATTAATCTCGTGGAAGTTCGGATGCTCGGCCCGAATGTCGGTGACTACAACAATGTAATCGGTGACTTCGCGGAATTTTTTCAGGGCGTAGGCGACGTATCGCCCGCGCACCTGCTTCGTTTCCCTTCCGATCGTCGCATAGATGCACAGCCGCTTCATTTAGACCGGTCCGAGCGTGTAATAAATTCGTTCCATCGCCAGCGACCTCGTCAAGCTAAGGCTGCTTGGCTTTCCTTCGCCCATTCGACGAAGCGCTTCAGCCCCACGGCAAAAGCAGTGCGCGGCTGCCAGCCCAGAAGATCGCGCGCCAAGGCTATTTCCGCTACAGCATAGCGGACATCGCCTGCACGAAAATTACCGGTGATGTGGTGTTCGTCCGGATTGCGTCCGCAGAGCGTCAATACCGACTTTGCCGTTGAGCGGATAGAAACCGGAGATCCGGTACCGATGTTGATAGGCAATGCTGGCGCCGATGTCAAAGAAGCGCTGGTCCGAAACGCTTCCACGACATCATCAATGTAAACAAAGTCCCGGATGATCTCGCCGTCTTCGAAAACATCAAGCCATTCCCCCTGTTGTACCTTCTGGCAGAATATCGAAATGACGCCGGTATATGGGTTTCGCAATGACTGGCCTGGCCCGTAGACGTTCTGCAGACGCAGAATAATGACGTCCATCTCGGTCCCGGCGACGCATTGCGTGCAGAGATATTCCTGCATCAATTTGGTGGAGGCGTAGATCGACGCCGGCGCGACCGGCAGCGTCTCCGGTGTAGGAACCGGTGTGAGGGTAGCTCCCTGCTCGTCCTGCAAACCGAAAACGCCTCGTCGCATGTCCTCAATTCGCCGCGGGGGCGCGTTGCGCAGGGCGCCTAGCTTATCACGCGCGGCGCCCTCGCCGTAGATCGCGCGCGAGCTCGCAAGCACGATGCGTTTCACGCTGCCGCCGTGGGCGCGGACCGCCTCGATGAGATTGCTGGTTCCGATCACATTTACCAAGTTATAGCGCGTCGGCTCGTCATAGGACTGACCGGTGCCGGTCTCGGCAGCGAAGTGATAAATCAGGTCGGGATTAAAGGAACGGATGGCGGAGCGAAGGTCCTCTGCGTTTGCTACATCGCCGCGAAGGATGTGACACTTGCCGATCAATCCGGTCGCCTCTTCGACCCGATTATACCCATGAACTTGCGGATGAAAGTTGTCGAAGACCATGACTTCGTGATCGCCGCAAAGTGACTTGGCCAGCCGCGATCCGATAAAACCGGCACCACCGGTAATCAAAATGCGTTGCGTCATGATCCTGCGTGTTCCAACATGCAAAATGACACTGCGTCATTTGGCCGGAGCTCAAAACGACGCCTCGAAAGTTCGATCGGAGCGACAGTTCCTGCGATATTTACCGAATGCAGGGGGCGCCCGCCAATGGCGCGTACCCCCCTGAAAGTTCCGAGCCCCGAAGAAACGCTACGTAGCGCTCGACCGTCAAGCCTTCTTGTCGAACCACGTGGTCCGTTCGAAGAGAGTTCAAAGGCGGATTCGTCCAGTCGCGTTTCTTCCGCCGGGATCGGCCTGCTAACAACTGAAATCAGGCTTTTAGCAGGTCCCGTTTCGGCTTGATTGCCTCAGATCCCGGAAAAACGCTGGACGACAGCACGTTCTCAGCTACGCCGAGATGATCCCTTGCCACGCCCTTGAAGACGCTCCGCAGATCGATAGTCGGTTTGAGATCCCGGCCTTCATAGAGCTGGGCGGGCCCGAGCCCGGGCCAGTCGGCGATTACCCGCTTGCCAGCTATGGCGCCGCCCACGAGAAACGCGACGGTGGCCGTGCCGTGGTCAGTCCCGAAGGTGCCGTTAACATGCACGGTACGGCCGAATTCCGTGACTATCATGATGACGGTATCACGCCAAGCCGGTCCAAGATTGGATTTCATTGAAGCGATCGCCTGATCCAAGCCTGCGAGCAGGTTGGCGAGTCGGCCCTCTGCCCCGCCCTCGCGCGCGTGGGTATCCCAGCCGTTGAATGACAAGGATGCCAGCCGTGGGCCACCAGAACTCGCCAGGAGACGCGCCGCTCCGGTCGCGGTTTCCACCATCGACTTCTCGCTCCCGCCCATCCCCTCGGTCTGCGTTTTCCCCATCACGCCTTCCGCGCTTTCGACGACGTCGACGGCCTCAATACCGGCCGCCAAGGCATCGCCGAGCGGCGGATCCAAATGCCGGTAGAGATCGAGCACGCGCGCAGTGAGGTCGTCATGCGGCTGGCGGAGCGTGGTAGGCGCCCAGCCGATGATCGGCGCCGGGCCGCGAACGATTAGCGGCGCGGCCGATCCCACTCCCAATATGCGCGGGCCCGGTACCGGCCGCCCCGAAGGGACGGCAGCGAACAGGCGGTTGAGCCAGCCGGAATCGACGCGGCCCACCCGCTCGTAGCCACTTTCCAGCACGTCTTGTCCGTCGAAATGCGATCGCTCGCGATAGGGCGAGGCAGTGGCATGGACAACGCTCATTTCACCGGCCGCGTACATGGAAGACAACGTCTTTAGTTTCGGATGCAGCGCGAAAAATCCGTCGAGCTGCAGCGCCGGCGAATTTCCCGACGCCGACAAGGCAATGTCTTGCCGGTGTCGTGCATAAGCTGGATCGCCGATCGGCGCTACCGCGGAAAGTCCGTCCAGTGCGCCGCGCAGGATGAGGACAATCAGGCGCGGATCGCGCGATTCCGCGGAGGCGAGGCGAGGCACGAAGGCGGATGTGAACAGCGCTCCACCGCCCAGAAGAACAGCTCGCCGTGAGAACGAGATGGGTGAGTAGATCATGACATTCACCGCCGCTGGAATTCGGGGGATGCGAACAGAATCGCAAGCCCTTGCGCCCGGCTGTCCGCCGCAGCGATCGCCGACCGCGTTTCTTTGGAAGAAATCGGCCCGAGGATTTGGCCCACGAGCATTGCCGGATCGGAGTTATCTTCCGCTCGCCGCGCGACAACCGAAGCGACGTCGAGCCGTGCGCGCATTCCGCTGGCTGAGAGCCAGTGGGCGGCCGTATCGGGGAAGCCATCCGGACCTCCGGGACTCCACGGTCGGTGGCCGAGAGTCATCAGCAAGCGGACGAGTTGTGGCCCTTCAAGCGAAATATTTGTCGCGCGTAGCATGGCCACGAGTAATTCCTGAGGGCTGCGCAGCTTGGTTGCCGGCGCATCCCAGGCCGCCGGGGCGTCGATCAGCGCGCGGGAGACCTTGGCAAGATTGCCGTCGGTCCCCTCGAACGTTTTGGCAAGATGCTCAACCAGTTCGGCTGGCGGGTCGTCGGCGACAAAATGGCGGACCAGTTTGGTTGCGATGAAACGGGCGGTGGAGGGATGCCGGGCGAGATCGGCAAGGACGGCCTGCCCCTGGCCCATACCGGCCTGCGCGTAGCTTCGCGTAAGCACCTTATGCGCACCGGGCTCATGCCGGTTTGGATTAAAGGTGAAGGTGCCACGGCTGCCGTCCTGCTTCTCGCCGATCGTCCAGCCGGTGATGATCTTGGCTAAGGCCAGCACGTCGGCTTGGGTATAACCGCCGTTCACACCCAGAGTATGCAGCTCAAGAATTTCACGCGCCAAATTTTCATTTAACCCGCGCCCGCGCCGGGAGCCCGCCGGAGAGTTGGGGCCAATGGAGATATGGTTGTCCAGAAACATGATCATCGAGGGGTGCTGCTCGACCGCAAGCAGCATATCGGCAAACCGTCCAAACACATGGGGCCGAATGGCTTCGCGCTCAAATGCGCCAGCGGTGTTGCGAAGTCGCGCACCCTTGGCGGCCGAAATCGCAAAGTGATTTGACCAGAACCAGACCAGACGTTCAGCAAAGCCGCACTCCGCTTTCTGCGCGGCTTCATATCGTGCAACCACTTCGTCGCGATAGATTTCCTGTGAGCTGGCAAGCGCGCTTTGCTGGCGTTCCATCATGCCCTTGCCGCGCCGCGACGGTGCGCTCATGGCCGCAGCGTCCTCGCCGGGACGGGGTTCGGCGGCAAGACGCTGGCGACGTTCAACTTTAAATTCGTCGCTGGCCTTAATTGCCTCGGAAGTCGAAAGCAGGCCCGGCTTCGACAAAAGAGTGGCTCGCGGCCGATTGATTTCCGCCTGAAGCGCGCCGACTGGATCGCGCTGGACGCGGGCGAGATCGCCGGGACGCGCGCCCAGCCCAAATCTCTGCAATGCGTGTACCGATTTGTCCGGAGGAATCATGCTGCCTCGCAAGCCCGCAGCAATCATAACAGGCTTTGTTTTAGGCTTTTTTCGGGTGCGGCAATTCCGTGATTTGGCTAGAATAGCACTGTTATTTCAATAACATAGCGCCTGCTAACAATTCTGTTCGGGCTACCGACTAGCTGCCCACGACTGCTTTCAACCTGGCTTCTGCTGCCATCAGCTTAGCCCGCGCGGTCTTCGCGGCATGTGGAACCGAGGCCTCCTCATATGCTTCCAGAGCCAAGCGATAGGCCGCAACCGCCTCTTCCAGGCGGGCCGTTCCGGCCTCGAATTCGGCGAGCCGCAACCGCGCAGCTCCAAGGTTGCTTTGGGTCGCCGCCCATTGCAGCAGCCTGCGGTCGCGAGTCCGCTCCAGCAAAGCCGCTTCAAGGGCTGCGATAGCTTCTTTCAAAATAATGGGATCATTTTCCAGTTCAGCCAATCGCAGCAAGGCAGCGCCGTATTCGTTTTGGGTCGCCGCCCATTCAATTGGCATGCGCTTGCGGGTCCGCACCTTGAGGGCGTCCCGATAGGCCTCGACTGCCTGCTGCAAATAGGCCCGGTCCGCTTCGCGCTGACCGATCGCCGCCAGTGCCACACCGAGGCTATTTTGTAGGGAGGACCATTGCTGCGGAAAGACATGACGGTTTCTTTCCTGCAGTGCAGCGCGAAAGGCCGTTACCGCTTCATGCAGTTCGGCGGTACCCTTGCTCCGATTTCCAAGCCGCAACAGCGCGTTGCCGAGATTTTGTTGCGTGTTCGCCCACTGTGTCCGCACATGCTCGTGGCGTCTTTCTTCGAGGGCAGCACGGAAAGCAGCGATCGCCTGCTCCAGCCGCGGCGTGTCCTTGGACTGATCGCTGGATAGCAACAAGGCACGTCCAAGCTCGTGCTGGAGCCTTGCCCAATCGCGCGGCACTCGTTCTCGTGTCCATTCGGTCAGAGCGGCCTGGAAGGCGGCCACGGCTTCTTCCAGTCGGACCGTTTGCTTTTGCGCTCCAAGGCTGGCGAGCGCCGAACCCAGATTAGCCTGCGTCGCAGCCCACTGCATCGGCGCTCGCTCCCGCGTTCTTTCGGACAGCGCCTCGTTGAAAGCCGCGATGGCCTGCTGCAAGGTCGCGGCGTCCTGTTCCCTTTCCCCAATGATCCAAAGCACACTGCCGAGAGCATCCTGCACGCTCGCCCATGCCAACGGATCGTGTTCACGGCTAAAGTCCTTCAACGCGTCTTGATAGGTCCGCGCGGCCGTTTTCAGATCTTCATTTGATCCGACCTGTTCCCCGAATATCCGGTAAAGAAAAGCGCAGTTCGCAAGCGTCAAGCCGCGAACCTGCGGCGAGGTTGCCGTGACCGGACCTAACCGGGCAATCATTTTCCTCAATATAGCGATGCGCAGATCGTCGCCCATGTGGACGGCCTGCGAGATAGCAACGAAAAGCCGTGCGGCAAAAACGTGACGCGGGCGAGCGTGGAAGAAGACTGGCAGATTATTCTTCTCGAATTGCGAATAGGTGATCTGACTCTTGCTGTCGTTGCTCACCAGACGGAGCAAGGGCTCGCTCCTGGGATCCGGCTGCCGCACAACGAGAACATCGCATTGATGATCGTGCAAGAGTTGCTGCGCCTGCGCGCGCAGCTGGCTGAAGAGATCGAATGACTCCTCGTCGCTCCAAGCAAACGGCTTGGCTTCCGATACAATGTCGGCGGCATGCCCAAACGCGTGCTTGATCGACCGGCGGAGCAGGAATCCAAAGAAGAGGGATCGGGGATCTTTGCCGAGCGGCGCAAGCAGAACGCGTATTCTTCGCCCGGCCGCCGTCTCGATTTCTTCGTGTATAAGGTTGCGCAATACCCCTTTGGGGTCGAGGCGCCTCAGCCATTCGTTCCGCAGTCCCGCCGTCCACTGGTAGAACGCAACTCGCTTCAGCTTGTTCATTCATTTTTCCGTCGGCGCTGGTCCCCCATAGGAGGCAGCCGGACGATAGCCGTCACGAGAGGGCTGATCAATCCAGCGGTAGTGCTATTTCGCCGGTGGGACATAACCGGCCACGGATTCGTCTTATGGGCCTGGCGTGGCGCTTCCGCAAATGTTCGCGCAAGCGTGGATTAGGTTCCCCAGGCTGATCCGATCAGATACCTCGTCGCAGATATTGAGCGTGGCCACAGGAAATCGGTTGGCTTACCTAGTCCAGGTTCGATTGCGTATCGGGCCCATCGGAATGAGCGCGAGAGAACGTGCGCTGCACTATTCCGCCGCGTTGGCCACCGGCGCCAAATATTGGGCGCGCGCCAGCTCTGCAAAATACCCGTTCTTGGCGACCAGTTCGTCGAAAGTGCCCGCCTCCACGATTCTTCCTTCAGCAAACATCAGGATGCAGTCGGCCTTGCGGATGGTGGCGAGGCGGTGGGCGATTACAAAGGTAGTCCGGCCTTTCATCACGGCTTCCAGTGCCGCGAGGAGTTGACTTTCGGTTTTGGAATCCAGCGCACTGGTTGCTTCATCAAGGATCAGAATGGGCGGGTTTTTCAGCAG
>JAXDOO010000236.1:0-6550 GCA_034668865.1 Alphaproteobacteria bacterium | reverse complement strand
TGCGCTCACCCCGATCAATCTGTTGTGGGCGCTCATCGGCGTCACCCTCGGAACGGCGGTCGGCGTGTTGCCCGGGATCGGGCCCGCGCTGACAGTTGCGATGCTGCTGCCGATCACCGGCAAGCTCGATCCTGTCGGCGCCTTCATCATGTTCGGCGGCATCTATTACGGCGCCATGTACGGCAGTTCGACGACTTCGATCCTACTCAACACGCCGGGTGAGAACTCCTCGGTCGTCACTGCCATCGAGGGAAACCAGATGGCGAAGCGCGGCCGCGGCGCCGCCGCTTTGGCCACCGCCGCCATCGGTTCCTTCGTCGCCGGCACTTTGGCGACATTCTTCCTGGCGCTGTTTGCGCCGACTGTTGTGACCTTTGCGCTCAAGTTCGGCCCTGCCGACTATTTTTCGCTGATGATCCTCGCCTTCACCACGGTCGCCGCGGTGCTCGGCAGCTCCCTGTTGCGCGGGCTCGCGAGCCTGTTCCTTGGCCTGACGGTCGGCCTCATCGGCATCGACATGCAGACCGGACAGGCGCGGCTCGCGCTCGATCTTCCGCAACTGCTCGACGGGATCGAGGTGGTAATCCTCGCCGTCGGCCTTTTTGCGGTCGCTGAGACTCTTTTCGTGGTCTCGCGCAAAAGTCTCTTCGCCGACGAGATCATTCCGATCTCCGGCCGGATCTGGATGACGAAGGAGGAGTGGCGCCGATCCTGGAAACCATGGCTGCGCGGATCTTTTATCGGCTTTCCCTTTGGAGCTTTGCCCGCCGGCGGAGCGGAGATTCCGACCTTCCTGTCCTATTCGGTGGAACGGAAACTTTCGAAGCATCCGGAGGAGTTCGGACAGGGCGCCATCGAGGGCGTTGCCGGACCGGAGGCAACCAACAATTCAGCTGTGACGGGTGTGCTCGTGCCGCTGCTGACGCTGGGCCTGCCCACTTCGGCAACCGCGGCGATCATGCTGGTCGCATTTCAACAATACGGTCTAAATCCGGGCCCGCTCCTGTTCCAGAACAATCCGAATCTGGTCTGGGGACTGATCGCCAGCCTCTATATCGGCAATGTCATGCTGCTGGTCTTAAACTTGCCACTCGCCGGGATCTGGGTGCGGCTGCTGGCCATTCCGCGACCCTATCTCTGTGCTGGCATTCTCGTTTTCGCCAGCCTCGGCGTGTATAGCCTGCACGGCTCAGTATTCGATCTCGGCACGCTCTGCGTCTTTGGCCTTCTCGGTTATGTGATGCGTTGCGCCGACATCCCGGTCTCCCCGGCAATCCTCGGCCTGATTCTGGGTCCATTGGCCGAGCAGCAGTTCCGGCGGGCTCTGGCGATCAGTCAGGGCGACCCGACGGTTTTTCTCACCCGGCCGATCTCGGCGACCATCCTGGCGGTCGCTTTCGCGGCTCTTGTTGCGCCGCCGCTTTACGAATTGGTCAAGTCGCGGCGGAGCAAGGCATCGTCTCCCGTGAGACTAAAGGTATAGGTTGGTGCTTGAAACGAAACATCCCGCTGAAGCGGCTGCAGCTCATCCCGCGCGATCGGGCCTTGAGGTCCGCGTCCTTTCGGCAACTGGAGTCTGCGGCTCGGGCTTCAAGGAAAGTTCGATCATGGCCGGCATGGCGCGCCGGCCGCATTTCATCGGCTGCGATGCGGGCTCGACCGATCCGGGACCTGCGCCGCTTGGCTCCGGCACGCCGGCGTTTCCGCGTCGCGCCGTCAAGCGCGATCTGCGGTTCATGCTCAAGGCGGCCCGGCAAGGCGGCGTGCCGCTGCTGGTTGGCTCCGCGGGAACCGCCGGCGGTGAGCCGCATCTGGCGCTCGTCCGCGACATCGTGCTGGAAATCGCGCGTGAGGAGGGCCTGCGTTTCCGCCTGGCTCTGATCCATGCCGAACAGGATAAGGCATATCTCAAGAGCCGCCTCAGCCAGGGCCGCATCCGACCCCTCAAGCCCGCGCCGACATTCGATGAAGGCGTGATCGACAGGGCCGAGCGCATCGTCGGAATGATGGGCGAGGAGCCGTTCCTGCGCGCCCTCGATCAAGGCGCGGACGTGGTGATCGCGGGGCGCGCCAGCGATTGCGCGATCTTCGCGGGACTTCCGATCCGCATGGGCGTGCCGCCCGGCCTGGCCTGGCATGCGGCAAAACTGCTCGAATGCGGCAGCGCCATCGCGGTATCCCGGCCTTCACCGGATTCGATCCTCGTTACCTTTGGAGAAGGCTATTTCGATGTCGAGGCGCTCGATCCGGAGGTTCGCTGCACACCCCAGAGCGTTGCCGCTCACGCGCTCTACGAGAATGCCGATCCCTTCCGGCTGACTGAATCGAGCGGCACGCTCGATCTGACGCAAGCGTCTTACGAGGCGCTCGACGAGAGGCGCGTGCGCGTGCGCGGCAGCAGTTTCGAGTCCGCTGACACCTACACCGTAAAGCTCGAAGGTGCCGAGCGGGTCGGCTACCAGAGCATCGTCATCGGTTCCGTGCGCGATCCCTTCATCATCCGCCAGATCGATAATTGGTCGGAACGCCTGAAGGAAAAGCTCAAGGGCAGGGTGGTCGACGTTTTCGACGCTGATACAGCTGCAAATTACATCTTCAACCTGCGTGTCTACGGCAAGGACGGAACGATGGGGCCGCTCGAACCGGTTCAGACTGTGACAAGCCACGAGCTCTGCCTCGTGCTCGAGGTAACGGCGCCGACGCAAGAGATCGCTACCACGATTGTCTCGATGGCCCGGCACCAGGCACTGCATCTTCCGATCCCGGAATGGAGCGGACTCATCACTGGTGTTGCCTGCCTCTACAGCCCAGCTTATCTGGAACGCGGCGCGGTCTACCGCTTCTGCGTCAACCACGTGGTTGAACCTGACGATCCTTACGAAATGTTCCCGATCGAAATGTTCGACGTGGGGGCCTGACATGACCAAGCTTGGTGAACTGGCAAGCCTCATCCGCAGCAAGAACGCGGGACCATTCGAACTGACCTTTGACATCATGTTCGCGAATTTGGAAGCCTTCGAGCGTGTTCGCGCCAGCGGTGCTCTGTCGGCCGAGCGAATCGCGTCGATCTACCGCATCCCTGTCGAGGATGTCCGGTTTTTTGTGGTGCCCCCCGCACTTGCCTTCAAGGCTTCGATCCCTCGGCCACGATTTCAGGGCGACCTGCTCGACAGCGATAGCCATGGCGGGCAGCAATACGCACCGCTGATGGAGATCGAGATCTCCTGACGGAGAAATGTTACGGAAGGACAACGCGTCTCGTAGCGCGACTGCGAACGTCGGCGAATCCGGAAGCTCAATCTACGAACCGAGCATCAATTCTCGCACCGGCCACTACCGCTTGACACCGGGTCGGCCCGTCGGCGAACTAGGTGTCAACAGTTGTTGGCCTGGTCCGGGACCTCATGAGGAAGCTAGATATACAAGGCCTCACGATGTCTTTCGGCCCTTTGCGGGCCGTCGACGATGTGTCGCTGCAGGTCGACGAGGGCGAGACGGTGGTGCTGCTCGGGTCGAGCGGCTGCGGAAAGACGACGCTCCTGCGCCTCGTCGCCGGATTTCAGCGCCCCAGCGCGGGCGAGATCCGCGTTAACGGACGCCTTGTCGCTTCCAAGACCGTGATGGTGCCACCCGAACGGCGTTCGCTCTCGATGGTGTTCCAGAGTTACGCCGTCTGGCCGCACAAGACCGTCGCGCAGAACCTCGCTTATGGCCTGCGCCTGCGCGGGCTCGATCGGACAACCGTGGCGGAGAAAGTCCGGGATGCCCTCGCTATGGTGCGAATGGAAGACTACGAAGATCGTTATTCCGCCGAACTCTCAGGCGGCCAGCAACAGCGCGTCGCGTTGGCTCGGGCCTTGGTGCTCGAACCCGAAATCCTGCTTTTCGACGAACCTCTGAGCAACCTCGACGCGTCGCTGCGCGAGCATATGCGCTTCGAGATCAAAGCCCTTCTAAACAAGCTCAAAATTACCAGTATCTACGTCACACACGACCAGAACGAGGCGATGGTGGTGGGCGACAGGATTGCCGTCATGAGTAACGGACATATCGAGCAGATCGGTTCGGCGGAGGACGTTTATTACCGATCCGCAACGGATTTCGTCGCTCGCTTCATCGGCCTGGCCAATGTTTTCGATGCAAAGGTGATCGGACGAGACGAAGGCGGGCGCATGCGGCTGCAGACACTCGGACTCGGCGAGGTCGTCGCCGGAAACGGGGCGGGCGGACTGACGGATGGCTGCCAAGCCCGTCTGTATATCCGACCGGAATCTATTTCGCTTTCAACCGAGAGACGCGCGGGCGCGAACGTCAAAACCGGCCGCGTCCTGCGCCGGAGCTTTCTCGGGCCGCATTTGGATTTTCTGGTCGATATTGACGGCACGAGACTGCGGGTGATCAGCCCGAGCAAGGACACCGGCGACCGCATGTTGGCGCCGGATGTGCACGTGAGTTTCGAGCCGGCCGATTGCCTGGTGCTCTCGACTTAAAACAACAGGGAGGAAGACTCATGCACAACGGAACCAGGTGGCTGCTGGCAGGCGTCTTCGCCATGCCGTTCGCCTTCGTGCAAGTGGCCAAGGCGCAGGCGCCTTCCATGGATGAGCTTTACCAGGCCGCTAAGGCGGAGGGATCCGTCGACTTCGGAGGCGCAGTGAAGGAGGACGCCGCGCAGGAATTGCTGCAGACCTTCTCGAAGCGTTATCCCGGGATCAAGGTCACCTATACGCGGCGTTCGACGGAGCCGATGGTGCAGCTCATCGAGGCCGACCGCCTCGCCAACAGGGTGAGCTTCGACCTCATCAACCTCACCGAACCAGCCGACATGGTGCGTTACAAGAAAGAGAATTTCATTCAGCCCGTGACGCTGCCGGACCGCGATATGCTCCTGCCCGGGACCTACGACCCGGACAACTACTATTTCGCTCTCGGTATCACGCCGATGTACGGCATCTACAATACGCAAAGCCTGAAGAAGAACGAAGCCCCGACTTCTCTCAAGGCACTGCTGACCGATCCGAAATGGATCGGCAAGGTTGTGATTTCGCGGCCTTCGCGAGGCGGCACCGGCGCGGCGGCCCTCCTCAACGTCGCCGATGCGGTTGGGCGCGAGTTCCTCAAGGACGTGAAGAGCCGCGATGTCCTTCTGACCCGCGGCAATGAGGCTGCGGTAAGCTCGGTCATCTCCGGAGAGCGGCCCGTCAGCTGGGGTGTCAGCGGCTATCGCGCTTTGGAAGCGAGGGCCAGCGGAACGCCAATAGAGCTGATTTATTGGGAGGAGGGTACCGCCATCGCGCAGTTCATGGGCGCGGTTCCCGCCAAAGCGCGGCATCCCAACGCCGGAAAGCTCCTGCTGCGCTGGATGATGACAAAAGAAGGCCAGGAACTCTACGTCAAGCTCGCCGACCTCTATTCAGCCCGCAAGGACGTCGAGATCGCTCCGCGTAGCGAGCCCCCGCTGTCGAAATTAAAGATCAACTTGTTCGGTGACGTTCGGCTGCTCAAGGAAGGGCAGGAACTGTCGGCAGAATACGACAAAGCGGTCGGTCTGAAGTAGCAAGGTCCATTGGGAACTGCGCGGGGCAAGGCGCGTGCCCGCTTTGGAGCCGGCTAAGCAGTTTAGGGTGGGGGCGCCACAGGTGGCCGACGCAACTTACGGCGGGATGATGGCCTCCTGGCAGAGCCGGGCCGCGGCTCTGATCTCGGATTTGCGCCAGGAATGGCTGCGGACGATCATCTTGGTCGCCGCCGTCGCCCTGTTGGCTTGGCTCGTTCTTTATCCCCTCGCGATCCTGTTTAACCTGGGCTTTCGGACGCGCGATGGCGTGTTCACGCTCGCGAACTATGCGGCCGTATTCAGCGAGCCAGGTCTTGTCTCGGCCCTCGTCAATTCGCTCGTTATCAGCACTGCGACTACTTTCTTCTCGCTCCTGATCGGGCTGCCGATGGCGTGGGGCATCTCGCGCACCACGATGCCGGGAAAGCAGTTCATTCGGCTGGCGGTGCTGGTCGCCTTCGTTATGCCGAACTTCATTACGGCGATCGCCTGGATTCTCCTCGCCGGTCCGAATGCTGGCCTGATCAACGTCTTTCTCCGCGACTTCTTCGGAGTGGCCAGGGGCTGGAGCGTGTTTTCGCAAGGCGGACTGACCCTTGTGCTCACCTTCAGCTTCTATCCGCTGGTTTTCTTCGCCACGACCGCTGCGCTCGACAATATGGATCCGTCCTACGAAGAGGCGGCGCAGATGTCCGGAGCGAGTTCCTGGCGCGGCTCGTTCGGCATCTCTCTTCCTCTCGTCCTGCCCGCGATCGTGTCTTCGTCCGTATTCGTGTTCCTCGAGGCCATGGGAGCTTTCGGCGCACCCGCGGCGATCGGCAACGCCGCCCATTTCCACACGCTCACGACCAAGATCTATGAGCTGTTCTCCTATCCGCCGCGCTTCGAACTGGCGGCCGCGGCGGCGACGCCGATTATCATCTTCACGGTGCTCGGCCTGATGTTGCAGCGCTACGCGACCGGAAGGCGCCGCTACACGGTGATCTCTGCGAA
>JAXDOO010000235.1:0-21189 GCA_034668865.1 Alphaproteobacteria bacterium | reverse complement strand
ATGCGGAAGCGATCTCTCTCGGCAGTGTGTTGCGCATGATTGATGGGCCGATCGCGCCGCTGCCATGCCTGTCGAAAACGGCTTATCGCAAATGCGACGATTGCCCGAGCGAAGAACTGTGCGGCGTGCGTGCCGGCTTTGCGGAAGCCTATGACGCCTCCCTGCGCGTGCTAGAGACGACGACGATCGCGCAGGCGATCAAGGCTACCGAAGCCAAGCCGCAAAGGCGGCGTGTTCCAAAAAGCTCTGCTTCCTTGGCATAAAAATCTCTTTCGGCAATGTGATTTGCGGCTTTGTCCACAAGCGACAAATACCTGTAAACACGGGCTTGACCAATACTCTACTAAATAGATAGGGTATGCGGAGTTAGATCCTAGGAGCATCGCTATGCCAACGACCAGCGCCCGCAACCTTCTCGACATTCTGTTTGCTTTTACCGCATTCGTCCTATGCTTCGCGATCACGACCTTCGCGCATGGGCAGACCGTGCTGCTCAACGTCTCCTACGATCCGACGCGCGAGCTTTACAAAGAGATCAACGCTGCATTCGCCGCCGAATGGCAGGCACAGAAGGGCGAGACGGTCACCATCCGCATGTCGCATGGCGGCTCCGGTGGGCAGGCGCGCGCCGTCATCGACGGGCTCAATGCGGATGTGGTGACGCTTGCGCTTTCGGGGGACATCGACGAGATCGCCAAGCGCACGGGAAAAATTCCCGCCGACTGGCAAAAGAAGTTGCCGCTCAACAGCGCGCCTTACACCTCCACGATTGTCTTCCTGGTGCGTGCAGGAAATCCCAAGGGCATCAAGGATTGGGGCGACCTCGCTAAGCCGGGCGTCGGCGTGATCACGCCGAATCCGAAAACCTCCGGCGGCGCGCGTTGGAATTATCTTGCCGCCTGGGCCTGGGCCGAGCGCCAATTCAAGGGCGACAAGGCCAAGGTGCGCGATTACATCGCCGCGCTGTTCCGCAACGTGCCCGTGCTCGACACCGGCGCGCGCGGCTCGACCACGACCTTCGCCCAGCGCGGGCTCGGCGACGTGCTGATCGCGTGGGAGAACGAGGCTTTCCTGGCGCTCGACGAATTCGGCAAGGACAAGTTCGAGATCGTCACGCCGTCTATCTCGATCCTGGCCGAGCCGCCGGTCGCGGTGGTGGAAGGCAACGCCGGGCCGAAGAAGACGCAAGCCGTGGCCGAGGCCTATCTGCGCTTCCTCTATTCCCCGAAAGGGCAGGCGATCGCCGCCAAGAACCATTATCGCCCGGTCACGCCGGAAGCCGCCAATGCCCAGGACATCGGGCAGTTCCAGAAGCTCGACCTCGTCACCATCGACAAGGATTTCGGCGGCTGGGCCAAGGCGCAGCCTGAGCACTTCGGCGAAAACGGCACCTTCGATCAGCTCTACGGCAAGAAATAACCGATGAGCGTCGGCGGCCGCGTCATCCGCAAGAACCAGAGCGTGATCCCGGGCTTCGGGATCACCTTCGGCGTCACAGTGACCGCCTTGTCGCTGGTGGTGCTGATCCCGCTCGCCGCGCTCGCCTTCAAGGCGACCGGTGTGGGACCTGCGGAATTCTGGCGCATCGCCACCCATCCGCGCACGCTGGCGGCGCTGCGGCTGTCGTTCGGCGCCGCATTCATCGCCGCCGCCATCAACGCCGTTTTCGGATTGCTCGTGGCCTGGGTGCTGGTGCGTTACCGCTTTCCCGGCAAAGGCATCCTCGATGCGGCGATCGACCTGCCGATCGCGCTGCCCACGGCGGTCGCCGGTATTGCGCTCGCCGTGATCTATGCGCCGAACGGCATGGTAGGTGCGCTCCTGGCGCCGCTCGGCATCAAAGTCGCCTATACGCCATTAGCCGTGGTCGTGGCGCTTGTTTTCGTAGGCTTGCCTTTTGTCGTGCGCACCATTCAGCCGGTGCTGGCGGAAAGCGAGAAGGAGATCGAGGAAGCCGCGGCACTTCTCGGCGCCAGCCGCCTGCGCACGGTCTTTTCCGTCGTGCTTCCGCTGGTTTCGCCCGCCTTGCTCACCGGCTTTGCGCTCGCCTTCGCGCGCGGCGTTGGCGAGTACGGCTCGGTCATCTTTGTGGCGGGCAACCTCCCCTTTGTGTCGGAGATCGCCCCGCTTCTGATCGTGATCCGGCTGGAAGAGTTCGACTATGGCGGCGCCGCGGTGATTGCGACGGTGATGCTCGCGCTCTCCTTCTTCCTGCTGATGGTGATCAGCGCGTTGCAGACGCGTAACCGCAGGAGGCTCGGCTATGTCTGACGTCGCCATGCGCCCCCCGATCCGCCAGGCCCGCGTCAACGACGAGACGCCGCTGGTGCGTTATGCGCTGATCGGGGTCGCCGCGTTGTTCCTGCTGCTGATCCTGTTCCTGCCGCTCATAGCCGTGTTCGCCGAAGCGTTCCGGCGTGGGGTTGGCCCTTATCTGAATGCGCTGACGGACGCTGACACGACCGCCGCGATCAGGCTCACGCTGCTCGTGGCTTTCATCTCGGTCGCGTTCAATGTTGTCGTCGGTGTCTCGGCGGCCTGGGCCATTGCGAAGTTTCATTTCCGTGGCAAGCAGTTTTTGATCACCCTGATCAATCTGCCCTTTTCGGTATCGCCAGTGATCTCCGGCCTGGTGTTCGTTCTGCTGTTCGGGGCGGGCGGCGTGCTTGGGCCGTGGCTGCAGGCGCACGACATCGAAATCATCTTCGCGCTGCCCGGCATCGTGCTGGCGACGATCTTTGTCACTTTTCCCTTTGTCGCGCAGCAGCTTGTGACGCTGATGCAGGCGCAGGGAACGCAGGAAGAAGAGAGCGCGTTGTCACTCGGCGCCTCCGGCTTGAGGACATTCTTCAGCGTGACGCTGCCGAATATCAAATGGGGCCTGCTCTATGGCGTGCTGCTCTGCAATGCGCGCGCGATGGGCGAGTTCGGCGCGGTCGCCGTGGTGTCCGGTAAGATCCGCGGCCTGACCAACACCATGCCGCTGCAAGTGGAGATTCTCTACAACGAATACAATTTCGTCGCCGCCTTTGCGGTGGCCTCGCTGCTCGCGCTGCTGGCCTTGGTCACGCTCGCGCTGAAGGCTTTCTTCGAATGGCGGTTTGCGGACGCGGTCGCGCTTGGCACGAGAAGATAGGAAACAACATGTCGGTCACGGTGACGGTCGAGAACATCGAAAAGGAATTCGGACTCTATCCCGCCCTGCGCGGCGCCTCGCTGAAGGTGTACGGCGGCGAGCTGATGGCGGTCCTTGGGCCTTCCGGTTCCGGCAAGACCACGCTGTTGCGCGTGGTCGCGGGCCTGGAGCAGCCGCAAGCCGGCCGCGTGATGTTCGACGATCTCGATGCGGCGACTTTGTCGCTGCGCGAACGCCGTATCGGTTTCGTTTTCCAGCATTACGCCCTGTTCCGGCATATGACGGTGCTGGACAACGTGGCCTTCGGCTTGCGCGCACAGCCGCGCCGCACGCGGCCCGATCCGGGCGAAATCAAGCGGCGATCGCTCGAATTGCTCGAGCTCGTGCAGCTCGGAGAGTTCGGCAACCGCTATCCGTCGCAGTTGTCCGGCGGCCAGCGCCAGCGGGTGGCGCTGGCGCGCGCTCTCGCCATCAAGCCGCGCGTGCTGTTGCTCGATGAGCCTTTCGGGGCGCTTGACGCCAAGGTCCGCAAGGAACTGCGCCGTTGGCTGCGCGAGTTCCATGACCAGACTGGCCACACCACTTTGTTCGTTACCCATGACCAGGATGAAGCCTTTGAACTGGCCGACCGGGTGGCCATCCTCAACCAGGGCAAGGTGGAGCAGGTGGGGTCGCCGCGCATGATCCGGCAGGAGCCGGCTTCCGCCTTTGTGGCAGGTTTTGTCGAGGGTACAGCACCTGCCCTGAAGCCCGTTCAAGCGCTAAAAACCGCACAGCACCAGGTTTCCTATCCTCGGCACCTCCCGTTTCGGGTGGGCTGACTGCGGTTGGAAACTGTTGAATCCTGCATAGTTTTGGCGAAGACCGGAGCCTTATGGCATTGGTTTTGCCATAAATCGGCGCTAAGCCGCCTACCTACCCCATCAGCCCCGGTTGGACTATGAACGACGCTGCCAGGAATGAACTTGCTTCGCGCTTCGGCGACATCGCCTCGCAGGCCGGCAAGGTCATCATGGCGATCTATTCGCCGACGCTGAATGTCGCCTCCAAAGCCGACGGGTCGCCGGTGAGCGAGGCCGATGCTGCCGCCGAGCGGGTGATCCTGGATCGGCTGAAAGAAGTCATTCCCGGGGTGCCGATAGTTGCCGAGGAATCTTTCGATGCCAAGATCAACGGATCCGCGCCTGCGCGTTTCGTTCTGGTTGATCCGCTCGACGGCACACGTGAATTCATCACCGGCAGTCACGAGTTCACCGTCAACATCGCGCTGGTCGAGAATGGCAAGCCGGTGGTCGGCTGCGTCTATGCTCCCGCGCTGAACCAGATGTACATCGCCGGCGCCGGCGCTTGGCGCGCCGAGGTCCGCCCGGGCGAGGCAGTCCCGAAACTGGATGCCATGCAAAAGCTCACGACCGAGCCTTATCCGCCGGATGGCCTGCGCGCGATGGCGAGCCGCTCGCATCTCGATCCGGAAACCGAGGCGCTGTTGAAAAGGCTGCAAGTGGGAAGCTGGAAGTCTGCCGGCTCCTCGCTAAAATTTTGCATGATTGCCCAGGGCGACGGGGACATTTACCCCCGTCTCGCGCCCACCATGGAATGGGATACCGCGGCCGGACATGCGGTGTTGACGGCGGCGGGAGGATGCGTAAACGGTAGGGATGGATCTCCCTTTCGCTATGGAAAAGCAGGCTATCGCAACGACGGTTTTGTTGCCTGGGGCCGTGAGCCTCTGCCATGACCGTCGAGATGCGCCAGGACCCCAGCATGAACTTTATGACCACCAAGGCTACTCCCGTGGCCGAATCTAAAGAGAAGCTTCCGGCGCATCTCAAGCGCCTCGAAGCGGAATCGATCGAGATCATCCGCGAAGTCGTGGCGGAGTTCCGCAACCCGGTGATGCTCTATTCGATCGGCAAGGATTCCAGTGTCATGCTGCACCTTGCGATCAAGGCATTCTATCCGTCGCCGCTGCCGTTCCCGCTCATGCATGTCGATACGACGTGGAAGTTCCGCGAGATGATCCAGTTTCGCGACGAGACCGCCAAGCGGCTCAATCTCAATCTGATCGTCTATGTCAACCAGAGCGGCATCGAGCGCGGCATTAGTCCCTTCGCCTCCGGCTCAGCCGTGCATACCCATGTGATGAAGACCGAGGGCCTGAAGCAGGCGCTCGACAAATATCAGTTCGACGCCGCTTTCGGCGGCGCCCGCCGCGATGAGGAAAAGAGCCGCGCCAAGGAGCGCATCTTTTCCTTCCGTTCCAAGGCGCATGCCTGGGATCCGCGCAACCAGCGTCCGGAACTTTGGAACCTGTTCAACACGCGCATCCGCCAGGGCGAATCGATCCGCGTCTTCCCGCTCTCGAACTGGACCGAACTCGACGTCTGGACCTATGTCCAGCTCGAGCAGATTCCCGTGGTGCCGCTGTATTTCTCCAAGGAGCGCCCGGTAGTGGAGCGCGCCGGCACGCTGCTGATGGTCGACGACGACCGCATGCCGCTGGAGCCCGGCGAAAAGCCGCAGATGCGCCGCGTGCGTTTCCGCACGCTCGGATGTTATCCGCTGACCGGCGCGATCGAATCCGATGCCACGACGCTGGACGATATCGTGGCCGAGATGAAGACCGCACAGGTCTCCGAACGCCAAGGCCGCCTGATCGACACCGACGAAGCCGCCTCGATGGAAAAGAAAAAACGCGAGGGCTATTTCTGATGGATGTCCGCGTCGCCGGCAGCAGCCAGAAGGATGCTGACAACGATCTGCTGCGCTTCATCACTTGCGGATCGGTGGACGACGGCAAGTCGACCCTGATCGGCCGTCTGCTGCACGATTCCAAGCAGATTTTTGAGGACCAGCTCTCCGCGCTGGCTAAGGATTCGGTGCGCCACGGCACAACCGGAGAGGATATCGATTTCGCGCTGCTGGTCGACGGCCTGGAAGCCGAGCGCGAGCAGGGCATCACCATCGATGTCGCCTACCGCTTCTTCGCCACGCCGCGCCGTTCCTTCATCGTCGCCGATACGCCCGGCCACGAGCAATATACCCGCAACATGGCGACCGGCGCTTCCAATGCCCAGCTCGCGGTTATCCTGATCGATGCGCGCAAGGGCGTGCTGGTGCAGACCAAGCGGCATTCCTTCATCTGCTCGCTGCTCGGTGTAAGACATGTGGTGGTGGCGGTGAACAAGATCGACCTGGTCGATTACAGTCAGGAAGTTTTCGACCGCATCGTCGCCGATTACACATCATTCGCCTCGCAGCTCGGCTTCACCAGCGTGGTGCCGGTGCCGCTCTCCGCGCGCTTTGGCGACAATGTGGTCGAGCGCTCTCCCAAAATGCCCTGGTACAAGGGCCCGGCACTGCTGGATTATCTTGAAAGCGTCGACGTGCAGAGCGATGAGTTCGGCAAGCCCTTCCGTTTCCAGGTGCAATGGGTGAACCGGCCGAATCTCGATTTCCGCGGCTATGCCGGCACAGTGGCCTCGGGTCGGATCAATAAGGGCGACACGATTGTGGTCGCGGCCTCGGGGCGCAGCTCGAAGGTCGATCAGATCGTCACTTATGACGGCTTTCTGGAATCGGCGGAGGCCGGCGATGCGGTCACCATCACGCTTGCCGACGAGATCGATATTGCGCGCGGCGACATTCTGGTCCCGCCTAAGGCACGGCCGGAAGTTTCCGATCAGTTCGCCGCACATGTGATCTGGATGAACGACGAGCCGCTGTTGCCGGGCCGCTCTTACTTTATCCGGATCGGCACCAAGACGGTGCCGGCCACCATCACCACCATCAAGCACAAGATCGACGTCAATACGCGCGAGCATCTTGCCGCCACCACGCTTCACCTGAACGACATTGCCTTTTGCAATATCTCCACCAGCGTGCCGGTGGCCTTCGATCCCTATTCGGAAAACCGCAAGACCGGCTCCTTCATCGTCATCGACCGCTTCAAGAATCAGACCGTCGGCGCCGGCATGGTGGAATTCGGCCTGCGCCGCGGCACCAACATCCATTGGCAGCCGCTCCTCATTGGAAAGGCGGAGCGTGCCGGGCTGAAGCAGCAAAAGCCGGTGATCCTGTGGTTCACCGGACTGTCCGGCTCGGGCAAGTCCACCATCGCCAACATCGTCGAGCAGACGCTCAACCTCACCAGCCATCACACCATGTTGCTGGACGGCGACAACGTGCGACACGGTCTCAACCGCGATCTCGGCTTCACCGAAGTGGACCGCGTGGAAAATATCCGGCGCGTCGGCGAAGTTGCCAAGCTGATGACGGAGAGCGGGCTGATCGTGCTCTGCTCCTTCATCTCGCCTTATCGCGCCGATCGGCAGATGGTGCGTAGCCTCGTCGACGAATCCGAATTCCTGGAAGTCTTCGTCGACACGCCGGTGGAGGATTGCATCAGGCGCGACCCGAAGGGTCTCTATGCCAAGGCCAAGGCCGGCCAGCTGAAGAATTTCACCGGCATCGATGCGCCCTACGAGGCGCCGGAGCAGCCGGAAATTCACCTCAAGACCGTGGGCCAGTCTCCAGTGCAACTCGCCAAAGTCATTCTCGACTACCTGCTCGAGCACAAGATCATAGGGCTGTCCGGCGAGCCGTTGTCGTTCACGTCCGAGTGGTTCCGCGGCTCGGATATTTAGCGCAGCCCCGGCGACAAACGGCCCCTCTTTGGTTGGGTAGACAACGGTTTCGGGATCGGGGATTGTCGCATGCCGGTTTTTTGCCGGCGTGTAGTGCTCGTTGGAGAACGTTCCCTGGTGTCAGCCCCCCGCGCCTCGCAAGCTCTTTCCCGCTTTACGGTTCTCGATCTCACCCGCGTGCGCGCCGGCCCCACGGCCGTGCGGCAACTGGCGGATTGGGGCGCCAATGTCATCAAGATCGACGCGCCGGAGGAAGAAGGCGGCGAACCCATGGGCGGCGCGCGCCGCGGCCCGGATTTCCAGAACCTGCATCGCAACAAGCGCGCCATTACGCTCAACCTGAAGGCCCCGGAAGCGCGCGACGCCTTTTATCGCCTAGTGAAGAAGGCTGACGTGGTGGTGGAAAATTTCCGCCCCGACGTGAAGACCCGCCTTGGCATCGATTACGAGTCATTGCGCAAGATCAACAAGCGCATCGTCTACGCCAGCATTTCCGGCTTCGGCCAGGATGGGCCTTACGGCCAACGGGCAGGTTTCGATCAGATCGCTCAAGGCATGGGCGGCCTGATGTCGATCACCGGCTTGCCGGGGCAGGGGCCGGTGCGCGCTGGCATTCCCATCGCGGACCTGAGCGCCGGCCTGTTCTGCGCCATCGGCATTCTCACGGCTCTGCTGGAACGCGAGCAATCGGGCGAAGGGCAGTGGGTGCAGACCTCGCTCCTGCAAGCGCAGGTCTTCATGCTCGATTTCCAGGCTTCACGCTGGCTCAACAAAAAGGAAGTGCCGCCGCAGGCCGGCAACAATCATCCGACCAGCATTCCCACCGGCGTGTTCAAGACCGTGGACGGCCATATCAACATCGCCACCACCGGCCAGAAAATCTGGGAACGCTTCGCGCAGACGATCGACGCCGCGGACCTGATCAGGCGCGAGGAATATGCCACCGCCGCGCTGCGCTTGAAGAATCGCGACGCGCTCAATGCCGAGCTCGACAAGATAACCGCTACAAAGACCAGCGCCGAATGGCTGGAGATTTTGAACGAGGCCGGGGTGCCGTCCGGACCGATCTATTCCATCGATCAGATGTTCGACGATCAGCAGGTCAAACATCTTGGCCTGGCCGCTCCGGTGCCTACCGATTCGCAGGACGGCCGTCCGCTCACCGTGGTGGCGCAGCCCTTCACGCTGTCGCGCACGCCGAGCAAGATGGTGGCGCCGCCGCCGGACGTAGGCGAACATAACGACGAAGTGCTGAAGGAATTTGGATTCAGCGCGCAGGAAATCGACGATCTGCGCAAGGCAAAAGCGATCTGACGATAAGGACAACGGCCATGACGGAGAAACTGCTCGCGCGTAAAGAGGGCCGCATTGGCTTCGTGACCTTCAACAATCCCGAGCGGCATAACGCCATGTCGCTGGAGATGTGGGAAGCCACGGTTCATCACCTCAACGAATACGCCAAAGATCCCGTGGTGCGTGTGCTCGTGCTTACCGGTGCGGGCGGCAAGGCCTTTGTCTCGGGGGCCGATATTTCCAAGTTCGAGGACGAGCGCTCGAGCAATGAGGGCATCGCGCGCTACAATGCGGCAGTCGAGCAAGGCTATGCCACCGTGCATAGTTTCCCGAAACCGACTATCGCCATGATCCGCGGCTATTGCATCGGTGGCGGCATGGGCCTCGCCTCCTGCTGCGACATCCGCATCTGCTCGCCGAATTCGCGCTTTGCGGTCCCGGCAGCCAAACTCGGCCTTGGCTACGACTTTCCCGGCCTCAAACGGCTGGTGGATCTGGTCGGGCCTTCCTTCACCAAGGAGATTTTCTTCACGGCGCGGCAGTTCGACGCAGTCGAGGCCAAGGACATGGGCTTCGCGAATAGAATTGTGCCGGAGGAGGAGATCGAGGCCTATGTGAAGAATTATGCCGAAACCATCGCCGCCAACGCGCCGCTCACGGTCAATTCCATCAAGTTCATTGTAGGCGAGGTGATGAAGGACGAATCCAAGCGCGATCTCAAGCGCTGTTCCGACCTGGTAGCGGAATGCTTCGCCAGCAAAGATTATATCGAGGGCCGGCAGGCCTTCATGGAAAAGCGAAAGCCGGAGTTCACGGGTTCCTAAGACGGCGACAATGGTGGCATATGCGGAAACTTGCCGAGACCCTAAGATAAATTCGGGCAGCAGAGACGGAGAAGATGCGTGGCGTCCGTTGAATTGCGTGGCTTGACGAAGCGTTACGATTCCACCGCTGTAGTGGATGACGTCTCGCTGCACATCGAGCACGGCAGCCTGGTTTGCCTGCTTGGCCCCTCCGGCTGCGGCAAGACCACGACCCTGCGGCTGATCGCGGGCTTCGTTGAGCCGACCGCGGGCGAGATCTATGTCGGCAAGCGCCTCGTTTCCTCCCCGGCGCGCACGCTGCCGCCCGAGCAGCGCAACATGTCGATGATCTTCCAAAGCTATGCGCTTTGGCCGCACATGACGGTTGCGGAAAACATCGCCTATGGATTGAAGCTGCGCAAATACGACCGCGACACAATCGCGCGCAAGCTCAATGTCATTCTGTCCACCACGCGGCTGGCCAGTCTGGCGGACCGCTATCCCGGCGAGCTTTCCGGCGGCCAGCAGCAGCGCGTCGCGCTTGCCCGCGCTCTGGTGGTCGAACCGGAGACACTGTTGCTGGATGAGCCTTTGTCCAATCTTGATGCCAATCTGCGCGAGGAAATGCGCTTTGAGGTGCGCCGACTGCACGACCAATATCGCTATACGACCGTCTACGTGACCCACGACCAAGCCGAAGCGATGACCACCGCCGACGTTATCGCCGTGATGAACATGGGAAAAATCGAGCAGGCCGGCTCGCCGGAGGAAATCTACGAACGGCCGCGCTCGGAATTCGTCGCCCGCTTCATCGGTTCCAGCAACGTGGTGAGCGGCAAGAATCTGGACGAGAGCCGCATCTCCTTCGCCGGCACCCCTCTGCGCTGCGCGGGTGCGAAACTCGCGGCCGGTGGCACCACTGCGGTCTCAATCCGCCAGCATGCCATCCACCTTCGGGCGGCCAAGCCGCAGCAGACGGAAAACGTGGTCCCGGCCAAGGTCGTCCGTCAGGTCTTTCTCGGCGACAGCCGTGATTATATGGTTGAGGTCGCCGACGGCACGCAACTGCGCATCATCACTTCCGCCGGGGAAAGTATTCCGCAGGGCTCGGCGGTGTGGCTGGAACTGCCACCGGAGAATTGCCGTGCGCTGATGGGATAACAGATCCCGGCGCAAAAAAGCGAACGACAGAAGCGCGAAGCCAACAGGGAGAAGCGTCCATGAGGAAGTGGAGATTTTCGAGACGGGATGTCCTGAAAGGGACTACCGCGCTGGCGGCCGCCAGCACCTTCGCATCGCCGATCCGGGCGCAAGCCCCGGCGGCGGCCGCGATCGACCAGAAACTGATCGACGCCGCAAAGAAAGAAGGCAAAGTCGTCTGGTACACCGCCGTTGACCTGCCGGTGGCGGAAAAAGTCGCCCGAGCTTTCGAGGCGAAATATCCCGGCGTCGCCGTCCGGGTCGAGCGCAGCGGCGCCGAGCGCGTGTTCCAGCGCATCGGGCAGGAATATACCAGCAAAATTCACGCCGTCGACGTCGTGAACTCGTCCGACGCCGCGCATTTCATCGTCTGGAAGCGCGACGGCATTCTTGCGCCTTATGTGCCGGAGGATGTGGCGAAACATTTTCCCGCCGAGCACAAAGATCCGGATGGCATGTTCGCCAGCTTCCGCTTCTGGGGCTGCGTGATCGGATACAATACCAGCATGGTGAAGAAGGAAGAGGCGCCCAAGAGCTTCGCCGACCTGCTTGATCCGAAATGGTCCGGCAAGATGGTGAAGGCGCATCCTGGATACAGCGGCACCATCATGACCGCCACCTTCCAGATCACCCGCGACATCGGCTGGGATTATCTTGAGAAGTTGGCCAAGCAGAAAATCATGCAGGTGCAGTCTTCGACCGATCCACCCAAGAAGCTCGCGCTTGGCGAACGCGCCGTGATGGCCGACGGCAACGAGTACAACATGTTCCAGGAGAAGGAGAAGGGAAATCCGGTGGAGATCGTCTATCCGACCGAAGGAACGCCGCTGGTGATCGGCCCGAACGGCATCTTCAAGAATGCCCCGAACCCGAACGCCGCGCGACTGTTCCAAAGCTATTGCTTCACGCCGGAAGCGCAGCAGCTCATCATAGATGTCGGCGGCCTGCGTTCAGTCCATCCGCAGGCGAAGGAAAAGGCCGGCCGCACGCCGGCCAAAGACATCAAATGGATGAAGGATGACGCCGCGGGCGTGGAGAAATCGGCCGAGGACATCAAGACCCGCTATACCAAGATCTTCGGCGTCTGATTGAGCTTTGAACCAGTGACGCGGCCGCCAGCTCTCGTGCTGGCGGCTGTTCCCTAAGAACCGGATCGGCCGTGGCCTCAGAGGATGTCGCCAGCCTTGCAGTGAGCGAACGTGCCGGCCGCGCACCGGTGCGCTTCGACACGTCGCAGCTCGTGCTCTATGCCTTCGCCGCGCTGTTGTGCGTGCTGGTGATCCTGCCGATGACCTGGCTGGTGATCTACAGCATGAGCACGCCGCGCACCGGCGCCTTCACGCTGAATAACTTCCGTACGCTGTTCACCGAACCGGCCTTCGTCGATCCGCTCATCATCACCTTCACCATCGCAGTCTGCTCCTCGGTGATTTGTTGCGCGGTGGCGGCGCCGATGGGCTGGCTGGTCGCGCGCACCGACCTGCCGTTCAGCCGCGTGATACGCGCGTTGGTGACGGCTTCCTTCGTCACCCCGCCGTTTCTCGGCGCCATCGCCTGGGAGCTGCTGGCGGCGCCGAACAGTGGTCTGCTCAACAAATTTTATCGCTTCCTGACCGGCGCACCGCAGGACGAGTACCTGTTCAATATCTATACGCTGCCGGGATTGATCTTCGTCATCTCTTGCTACACCTTCCCTTACGTCTTCGTGCTGATCGCCAATTCGCTCGACCGCATGCCGGGCGATCTGGAGGACGCTTCGTCCATCCTCGGTGGGCGCGCTTGGACCACGGCCCGGCGGATCACAATTCCACTCGCTCTGCCGGCGCTGTTGGCGGGCGCGATCGTCGCCTTCCTGCAGGCCACCACGTTATTCGGCTCGCCCGCGATCCTGGCACTGCCGGCCGGCTTCCATACGATGACGACCAAGATCTGGAGCCTGTTCCAGTATCCGCCCAAGCCGGAGCTGGCCGCGGCCGCCTCTTTGCCGCTTCTCATCATCACCGTGATGTTGCTGCGGGCTGAGCATTTCATCCTCGGCCGCCGCGGCTATTCGGTGGTGGCGGGAAAACAAAGCTCGCCGCGGCTAATCCCGCTCGGCCGGCTGAAATTCGTGGCGCTCGGCGCCTGCTTCTTCGTCTTGCTGCTGCCGGTGATCCTGCCCTATGGCGCGCTGATCAACGCCGCCTTTGCGCCCATCGCCACGACCCCGCTGACCTTCGCCAATGCCACTTTGCGCAATTTCAATTTCGTATTCTTCGAACTGTCCGCCACCAAGCCGGTGCTGAAGAATACCTTCATTCTCGGTGCGCTGGCGGCAACCATCGGTACGGTCTTGGCCGTGGTGATCGCCTATCTGACGACGCGCAAGGCGGTACGCGGCTATCGCATACTGGCTTTTCTCGCCACCGCTCCCATTGCCATTCCCGGCATCGTGCTCGGCGTCGGCCTGTTCCTGAGCTATACCCGCCCGCCTTTCGTGCTCTATGGCACGATCTGGGTGCTGCTCCTGGCCTATCTCACCATCGAGCTGCCGGCGGCTTATCAGCAATTGCAGTCGGCCTTCCGCGCCGTGCATCCGGAATTGGAGGACGCCAGCCGCATCCTCGGCGCCACCCGGCTGCAGGCCTTGCGCCAGATCACCGCGCCGCTGCTGCGCACCAGCGTGATCGCCACCTGGTGCTTTGTCTTCGTCTCGGTGATCCGCGAATTATCCGCCGCGATCATCCTGTTCACTTCCGAAACGAAGGTGGTGTCGGTACTGATCTTCGATCTGAAGGAGAGCGGCGATCTCGGCGCCATCGCCGTGCTCGGCCTGCTGATGCTGCTGCTCACCTTCGCCGTCGTCATTTTCGTCAACCGGATCCCGGGTTTTGGATCCGCGGTCCGACTGCGCAATACCTGAGAGGTCTGCCTGCCGTGGCTTCCGCTTCGCTGCCGAAAATTGCTGTTGCCGAACATCTTGTTGAGCGCATCCAGACCGTCGATCCCGCCAAGTTGCCGGAAGCGACGCGGCAAAAATGCGAAGATTTGCTGGTCGATATCGTTGGGCTCTGCGTCACCGCCCGCAATGAAGACTATGTTCAGGCGCAAATCGCCGGCTGGGACGACGAGGGGCCGTGCACCGCCATCGGACACAGGCGCACGATGAGTTCTGCCGGCGCGGCTTGCGTCAACGGCACCGCCGCCCACGGGGAGGATTTCGACGACACTTTCGAGGGCGGGCCGGTGCATGCCGGCGCCGTCATTGTTCCGGCCGTGCTGGCGGCCTGCGAGCGCCATAATCCGGACGGCCGCGCGGCGCTGCGCGGCATCGCAGTCGGCGTCGAGACCATGTGCCGGCTGGGCCTGGTGAGGCAGGGCGCGCTGCACAAGGCGGGCTTTCACCCCACCGCGATTTTCGGCGCCATGGCTTCGGCGGCGGGTGTCGGAGCCGCGCTCGGGCTCAACCAGAAGCAGATGGTGGATGCCATCGGCATTGTCGGCAGCATGGCGAGCGGCATCATCGAATATCTGGCGGAAGGCACCTGGACCAAGCGCATGCATGCCGGCTGGTCGGCACAGGCCGGCATCCGTGCGGCGTTGCTCGGCAAGGCCGGCTTCTCCGGACCGCGCACGGTATTCGAGGGCGTGCACGGCCTGTTCCACGGATTTGCCCGTACCACCGAGGGCGACTATGACGCGCTGATCGGCGACTTCGGCACCCGCTGGGTGACGGAAACGCTGGCGTTCAAGCCTTATCCCTGCGGGACCATGGCGCATCCTTACATCGACTGCGCCAAGCGCCTCGCCGCCAAGGGCATCAAGCCGGAGAACGTCAAGGAACTGCTCTGTGAAGTGGCGGAAGGGACCGTGCACCGGCTGTGGGAGCCGCTCGCGGCGAAACAGGCGCCGCCGAACGGCTATGCCGCGAAATTCTCCTCCCCCTATCTGCTCGCCTATGGCTTCGTGCACGGCAATGTGGGGCTCGACGCCTTCACCGAAACAGCCGTGCGCGATCAGGCGGTGCTGGCGCTGGCTGCCAAGACGAGTTTCGTGATCGATCCAAAGAATCCCTATCCGAACGCGTTCACCGGCCATATCCGCGCTACGCTCAAGGACGGCACGGTGGTGGAAGAACGCCAGCCGCATTTCCGCGGCGGCGCGCATGAGCCGCTCACGCGGCAGGACATCGAAGAAAAATTCATGCTCAACGCGCGCCATGGCGGCTGGGATCAAAAGCGGGCGCAGGCCGCGCTTGGATTGTTGCGCAAGCTGTATGACGGACGCGTCGAGTTGACGCAATTGCGGGGCTAGTTGAGGGGGGAGGGAAAAGAAAGGCTGGCCATCCGCTAACTCCTTGCCGTCTTCGCCTTCCTGCACGCCACCCACACCTTCTCGCAAGTCGCGGGCATGTCGAGGGTCGCGCCGGCATTGCCTGGGATGGCATCGGCGACGGCATTCATCAGCGCGGCGAGGGAAGCCGTGGTGCCGGCTTCGCCCACGCCTTTGACGCCGAGCGGATTGGTGGTGGCGGGAACCGCATGCGTGCCGATATGGATCGGCGGCAGGTCTTCCGCGCGCGGCAGCGCGTAGTCCTGAAACGAGCCGGTCACGAGCTGCCCGTTGTCGGGATCGTAATAGCCAAGCTCCATCAGCGCTTGCCCGAGTCCCTGGGCGATGCCGCCATGCAGCTGACCCTCCACCAGCGTGTGGTCAAGCAGGCGCCCGCTGTCGTCCACCGCGGTGTAATTAATCGCGGTGACCGTCCCGGTGTCGGGATCAACCTCCACTTCCGCGATGTGGCAGCCGTTCGGGTAGGTCGGCGGTATGTCCACCACAGCATGGGTATCGAGCGTCTCGGCGATCTCGCCGCGCGCGGCCATTTCCTTCGCCCGCGCGGCCGCATCGAATAACGAAAGGCGGTGGTTGGTGCCTGTCACTTCGAAGTAGCCGTCGCGATAGGAAATCCTGTCCTCCGCGACGTCGAGCGCCTTGGCGGCCACCGCGCGCCCCTTCGCCAGCACCGTCTCCGCCGCGCGCAAACTGGCGCTGCCGGCGGTCATGGCCGAGCGTGAGGCAACCGACGGTGCGCCTTTGACATCGAGATTGGTGTCGCCATGGCGATGGCGCACCTGCTCGGGCGCAATGCCGAGCTTCTGTGCGACGAGCCGCGGAAACACCGAGGCATGGCCCTGGCCGGTCGACTGCACGTGCAGGCCAAGCGAGACGACGTTGCCGCCCGGGAAGGCGATCAGCGCGCCTTCCGTCGGGCTGCCGCCGGAGTGTTCGAGGAAGCAGGAGATGCCGATGCCGCGCAAGCGGCCGCGTCTTGCGCTCTCGCGCCGGCGTTTGTTGAAGCCGGCATAATCGCTTTGCGCCAAGGCCTTGTCGAACACGGCGGCAAAATCGCCGCTGTCGTATTTTGTGCCCACCGCCGTCTTGTAGGGGATGGCCGAGCGCGGAATGAGATTGCGCCGGCGCAGCCTTGCCCGGTCATTGCCGGTGATACGGGCGGCTTCGTCCACCAGGCGCTCCAGCACGTAATTGGCTTCCGGCCGCCCCGCGCCGCGATACGGCCCGAGCGGCACGGTATTGGTGAAGATGCAGCGCACCCTGACGTCGATGTGCGGAATCCGGTACATGGCCGGAAAGCATTTGGTGAAATTAGCCGTCGCCAGATGCGCGCCGGTGTTAGCGAGAAAGCCTCCCACATTGGCAAGATGCCGGATGCGCAGCGCGAGGAAGCGGCCTTTCTCGTCCATCGCCAGCTCGCCCTCGGTGACCGCGTCGCGCCCCTGGTTGTCGCTGATGAAGGCTTCCGAGCGGTCCGCCATCCAGTGCACAGGCCGGCTCAGTTTGCGCGCCGCCACCAGCAACACCGGATATTCCGGATAGGCGGAGGATTTCATGCCGAAGGCGCCGCCCACGTCCTCGGTGATGACGCGAAGCTGCTCGTTGGTCAGTTCCATGATCGAAGCCATGCTGTCGCGCAGGGCGCCGGCGCCCTGCGAGCAGACCCGCAAGGTGTAGAGATCGGCACCCGCGTCGTAGCTTGCGGTGGCGCCGCGCGTTTCGATGGCGGCGACGATCACGCGCTGGTTGACGACCGTGACGCGCGCCACCTGCGCAGCGCTTGCGAAGATGCGCTCGACCTCGGCGGCATTGGCAGCCGGATCGGGGGCCGGTCCCGGCCAGTCGACCACCACATTGCCGGGAGCCTCCGGCCAGAGCTGCGGCGCGCCCGGTTTTTCTGCCGCGCGCAGGTCCACCACCGACGGCAGAACTTCATAGTCGACGGCGATCAGCTCGGCCGCGTCGCGTGCCTGCCGTGCGGTTTCCGCGATGACGGCCGCGACCGGCTGGCCGACATGCAGCACACGGCCGTCGGCAAGCGGGGGTCGCAGCGGCATCACCATGTTTGCGATCGCGACATGGCGGGCAACGCTGGTGACCTTGGCGGCTTTCATCTCCGCCGCCGTCAATACGGCCATGACGCCAGGCGCGGCGCTCGCGGCCTCGGTATCCACCGACAGGACTTTTGCATGCGCATGCGGCGAGCGCAGGAAATAGGCATGCAGCTCGCCCGGCATCGGCGCGTCGTCGAGAAAGCGCCCGGCGCCGCGCATCAGCGCGTCGTCCTCGACGCGGCCTTGTTTCGTGCTGGGGGAGGAACCGTCGAGGGTCATGGAAAAATCCGAAGAAAAGTCCGGCCGGCACACTGTCAATGTGCCGGCCGGACGTTAATGCCCCAAAACGCGCCGCGTTACTATGCCAGCGCCGCCTTCACCCGGTCGGGCGTCAGCGGCACGCGTCGGATGCGCACGCCGGTGGCGTCAAAGATCGCGTTGGCGATCGCCGCCGCCACCACCCGGATGGTCGGCTCGCCCGCGCCGCTCGGCGCCACCTCGGGCCGGTTGATCAGCACCACGTCGATACTCTCCGGGGTTTCGGTGATGTCGAGGATGGGATACGTCAGCCAATCGACGCTGGTCACCGACTTGTTATCGAAGTGGGTCTCTTCCCACAGCGTGCGGCTGATGCCCTGCACCACGTTGCCCTCGATTGTCTGCTTCAGATTGGTCGGATTGATGATCAATCCGCAGTCATGCGCGACGGTAAACTTGCGCGCCCAGATCTTTCCGGTCGAGCGGTCGACATCCACCTCGGCCACAATCGCGACCCGGGTGCCGCTGCGCGGGGCATAGGCGATGCCGCGCCCGGTCACCTTGTCGCCGGTCTGGTCACGCCGTGGCGACGGCCTCGGCTGCCAGCCGGACTTCTCCGCCACCGCCTTGATCACGGCAATGTCGCGGTTGTTCTTCACATACCGCAGCCGCATCTCGACCGGATCGACATTCAGCGCCGTCGCCATCTCGTCCATGAAGGATTCGCTGGCGAAGTGGATCTGCGGGCCGACAGGGTCGCGCAGATGCGACGTGCGCAAAGGCGAGGCGCGATCGAGCGGCTGGGCGATGGTCTCCCATGCCATGCGCTTGTGGTCAAAGGCGTAGGATTCTTCCGGCACGCGGAAATTGTCTCCCGGCTTCAGGGCGACGCCCCGAAGTTGGCCGGCCAGTGTGGCGTGCGGCTTACTTCCGTTGGCCTCGACCTCCACCCGAGAGTAACCTTTGCTGACGAAGTCGTAAGCCACGACCTTGCCGGAAGCGTCAATCGCCGCGCGCACCTTGTGCACCGAGGCCGGGCCTTTCGGATCCCAGCCGGTGCCTTGCTCGCGGGTATACTGCACACGCACGGGACGGCCGACCGCCTTGGCGATGATCGCGGCGTCCATAGCCGCGTCCTCCGCATCGTTGCGGCCGTAGCAGCCGGGGCCGCTGACCCAGATGGCGCGCACTTTTTCAACCGACATCTCGATCGTGGCGGCAACGCCGTCGCGCACGTAATGCGGCTTCTGCGAGCCGGTCCAGACCGTCGCCTCGCCGTCCTTGATCTCGACAACCGCGCAGCCGGGCCCCATGCAGGCGTGCGACTGGAACGGCCACTCATACTCGGCCTCGATCACGCGCGTCGCGCTGGCGAAGGCTTCGTCGACATTGCCCGTGCCCTTGCCGTCGACTTCGCGTTTGCGTACCGGCGCCTTGCGGATGTGGTCGTAGAGGCTCTTTTCGTCCGGGAATGGTGGCGCGATGTTCGACCATTCCACTTTCAAAGCCTGCGAAGCCCTGATCGCATCCCATTCCTTCTCTGCCGCAACGGCGAGGAAGCCCTTGTCGTGCACCACCTTCACGCCGGGAATACTCTTCAGCGAGCTTTCGTCCACTTTCACCGGCACCGCGCCGGCTACCGGCGGGCGGATCACTCGGCCATGCAACATGCCCGGGCGCTTGATGTCGGTGACGAAGCCTTCTTGGGCGAATGCTTTCGGCGCCACGTCGGTGCGTTTCACCGAGGTGCCGACGATCTTGTATTCGCTCGGCTTCTTCACCTTGGCCTGACCGGGCGCATAGAGGCCGTTGCCGATCTGTTTGTTCCAGGCCAGCGTGACATTGAAGTAACGACCGCCGATCAGCTCGGAATAAGTCGCTTTCTTCTCCGGATCGTCGGTGTCGGCGATCACCCCGTCGGTCACCGAGAGCTTCTCGGCGGGAACGCCGAGCTTCTGCGACGCCATCTCGATCAGCACCCGGCGCGCTTCGGCCGCCGCCGCGGCCATCTGTTTGCCGCCGACCTGCACGCCGTTCGAGCTGGAGCCGCCGCCCTGATTGATGGTCAAAGCGGTGTCGCCCATCACCAACTTCACCGCCCGCACCGGCACGTCGAGCTCTTCCGCGATCATCTGCGAGATCGCGGTGGCGAGTCCCTGACCCATATCCATCTTGCCGAAGAAGCCGGTGACGGTATCGTCGGCATTGACCGCGATATAGGTCGAGAGCTGGTCGCCAGTCAGCGGCGGGCGCGCGTCCTGTGCCAGTGCGGAATTGATCGCGAGCAACGTATTCATTCCCATCGGCATGCCGAGGGAAACGACGAGCGCACCGCCGCCTTTCATCACGGCGCGGCGGGAGAAGACAATCGGATTTTCCATCTTGGTCATGTGCATCTCCTCAGCCCATCATCGTGGCGGCGCGCCGCATCGCGCGCATGATGCTCATGTGGGTGCCGCAGCGGCATTTAATGCCGGTGAGCGCCTGCTTGATCTGGTCGTCGGTCGGCATCTTGGTCGTGTTGAGGAAGGCTGCGCCGGTCATCACCCAGCCGTTGATGCAATAGCCGCATTGCGTGACTTCTTCCTCGACGTAGGCGGCTTGCAGCGGATGCGGTTTCTCGGGCGTCCCGAGGCCGGACATGGTGACCACCTTGCTGGTGCCGACCGATGAAACCGGCGTGACGCAGGAGCGGACGGCAACGCCGTCGACGTGCACCGTACAGGCGCCGCATTGCGCCAGGCCGCAGCCGAATTGGGGATTATTCAGGCCAAGATCATTCCGCAATGCATAGAGCAGCGGCATGTCCGGATCGGCTTCGACCGTCTGGGTCTTGCCGTTGACATTGAGCGAAAACTTCTCGGTCATTGATGGATACTCCCGCGGAAACACCGGCTCTTGGGCCTGGTTCTAAACTACGGTAGTGCAGCCGGGCGTCTGTGGGAATACATTTTCCCGTGCTTTTGCCAGGGGTCGCAGCCCCGCGGCCGCGCCGCGTGTCGCCCGGTTAAGTCTTCTCACGATCA
Organism: Alphaproteobacteria bacterium; assembly: GCA_034668865.1. Classification (GTDB taxonomy): domain Bacteria; phylum Pseudomonadota; class Alphaproteobacteria; order Rhizobiales; family Xanthobacteraceae; genus CANKHA01. The sequence goes on along the minus strand of JAXDOO010000235.1, from coordinate 441 downwards.
CGTTTTTTGGAACTGGGCGCGACCGCGGCATGTTGTCGGGATGCCGCGCCTCGGGGCGCGTGCTTGTGCCGCAGCTTGCGCCGGCAAAGCCGCGCAGGCACACGGCGAAGAGGTAACTCCCCCCACGACCTTCTCTCCGCCTCATCCTGAGGAGCCGCGCAGCGGCGTCTCGAAGGATGGGCAGGGACACGGGCCTGCATGGTTCGAGACGCGTCGCATTGAGGTGCGACGCTCCTCACCATGAGGATAAGATGCTCAATAAATCACCACGCTTCTGATGCTCTTGCCTTCATGCATCAGATCGAAGGCGGTGTTGATCTCGTCGAGCGGCATCGTATGGGTGATCAGATCGTCGATGTTGATCTTGCCCTCCATGTACCAGTCGACGATTTTCGGCACGTCGCTGCGTCCGCGCGCGCCGCCGAAGGCGGTGCCTCTCCA
>JAXDOO010000234.1:0-8289 GCA_034668865.1 Alphaproteobacteria bacterium | reverse complement strand
GTAAACGCCCTGATGTCCCGGCCATCGCGCTTAGGTTGGCATGGCTGTGCATTCCTTACCGAGATCGCCGGGACAAGCCCGGCGATGGCGACTAAGGTTTGTTCATGATCCGCATCACGGATGAGATCAGCATCGACGAATCCGAGCTGGAGGAAAGCTTCATCCGTGCCTCCGGGCCGGGCGGCCAGCATGTCAACAAAACAGAGACTGCGGTGCAGCTTCGGTTTGACGTGCGCCGCTCGCCCTCATTGCCGAACGACGTCGCGCTCCGTTTGATGAAGCTGGCGGGCAGCCGGATGACGCAGAATGGAGTGCTCGTCCTCACCGCGCAGAACGAACGCAGTCAGAAGCGCAACCGCGAAGAAGCTTTGGCGCGTCTTGTTGAGCTGATCCGGCAGGCGGCGGTGCGGCCGGTCAAGCGCAAGGCGACCAAACCGACCAAGGCGTCGCGCGAAAAACGGCTGGAGAGCAAGAAACGCCGTAGCGGGATCAAGGGGTTACGGCAGAAGAAGCCGAGGGTCGAATAACGGGGGCAGGGCGTCCCGTGGCCTCGCGGCTGCTGCGTCGGCCCGGTAGACTCCGGCGATACCTCGAATCAGGCCAGCTCGATGCCCGTCCGCCAATTATCCGAAGCCACCGTCAACCGCATCGCAGCGGGCGAGGTGGTGGAGCGTCCCGCCAGCGTGGTGAAGGAGCTGGTGGAGAATGCGCTCGACGCCGGTGCCACGCGCATCGAAGTGGCGACCGATGGCGGCGGGCGGCGCTTCATCCGCGTGATCGATGACGGCGAGGGCATGACGCGCCACGATCTCGAGCTCGCGGTCGAGCGCCACGCAACGTCCAAGCTCGACGACGAGGATCTGCTCGCTATCCGCACGCTTGGCTTTCGCGGCGAAGCTTTGCCGTCGATCGGTGCGGCCGGCCGCCTGAACATCACCAGCCGCCATCGGTCGGAGCCGCATGCTTGGGAGCTGAGCGTGGACGGCGGCCTGAAGTCTCCGGTGAAACCGGCTGCGCTCGATCAGGGCACGCGGGTCGAATTGCGTGATCTGTTTTACGCCACACCGGCGCGGCTGAAATTCTTGAAGACCGATCGCACCGAGGCGGAGGCCGTGCGCGACGTGGTGCGGCGGCTGGCGATGAGCCGACCCGAGGTCGCATTCACGCTGACAGGCGAGGAACGCGCGCCGGTGACCTGGGCCGCCGCCTTGCCCGGACCGACCGGCCGGCTGGCGCGACTCGCCGATCTTCTTGGGCCGGAGTTTCGCGCCAATGCGGTGGAGATCCGCGCCGGCCGCGAAGGCCTCATGATCGAAGGCTTCGCCGCGCTGCCGACGCTCACCCGCGCCAACACGCTCGGGCAATATCTCTTCGTCAACGGCCGCCCCGTGCGCGACAAGCTTTTGCTCGGGGCGTTGCGCGGTGCCTATGCCGATTATCTGCCGCGCGACCGGCACCCGCTGGTGGCGCTATTCATCACCCAGAATCCGCGTGAGGTCGACGTCAACGTGCATCCCGCGAAGACCGAGGTGCGTTTCCGCGACGGCGGGCTCGTGCGTGGGTTGCTGGTGAGCGCCCTGAAGGAAGCACTGGGGCGCGATAGCCGCCGCGCGGCGACCACCGGAGGCAGTGCGACCATCGCCGCCTTCCGTCCCGCTGCGACGCCGCGCTGGGACTGGCGGCAGTCGCCGGCGCAGCCGGTGGTGCGCGGCAATGTGGTCGGCTTCGCCGAAGCCGCGCAAGCCGCTTTCCAGGTTGGCGAACCGATGGCCGACGCGCGCGCCGGCATCGTCGAGGCCACGCCGGAATTGCTTGATCGTCCGCTCGGCGCGGCGCGCGCGCAGGTTCACGAGACTTATATCGTGGCGCAGACGCGTGATGGGCTGGTGGTGGTCGATCAGCACGCCGCACATGAGCGGCTTGTCTACGAGCGCATGAAGGCGGCGATCGACCGCAGCGGTGTGGCACGGCAGATCTTGTTGATCCCGGAAATTGTCGAGCTCGACGAGGCCGATGTAGAGCGGCTGCTGGGGCGCGCCGAGGAGCTTGCGCGTTACGGTCTGGTCATCGAGGCGTTCGGTCCGGGCGCTATCGCGGTGCGCGAGACGCCATCGATGCTGGGTGAGATCGACGTGCGCGGCATGGTTGGTGATCTCGCGGAACACATGGCCGAATGGGACGAGGCCTTGCCGCTGGAACGCCGGCTGCTGCACGTCTCCGCCACCATGGCCTGCCACGGCTCGGTGCGCGCCGGGCGCCGGCTCAAGCCGGAGGAGATGAACGCGCTGCTCCGGGAGATGGAAGCGACCCCCAATTCCGGCCAGTGCAACCACGGCCGGCCGACCTATGTGGAACTCAAGCTCGCCGATATTGAGCGGCTGTTCGGGAGGAAATAGAAGACTTACTTGAACGAAGATCCGATTGCGGCAGTTGGTAGGGTAAACAACTGCTTGATTTGCTTTTTCCATAGACTGGGGAGACGCAAGATGGGCGACGACAAGAGGCAGGGGTCGGGGCGGCGGTCAGGTGCGGAGCGGCGCAGCGGGAAGGATATCCGCAGTGAGGAAGAGAAGCGGATCACGGGCGAAAGACGTTCCGAAGACCGGCGCACCGCCGACGACCGGCGCACCCGCAAGCCGGTTCCGCCCGACGGCGACCGCAACAAAAGTTAGCAACCGTGGCGCGCGGGCCAGCAAAAACCCACGAGAAGGACACGGTTGGCAAACGCGTGACCTTCGACCGGGAGACCTGGAACGCGCTCGATCTGATGGCGCGCGACCGGATGATGACGCTGCAGGAACTGTCCGACGAGGCCTTCCGCGATCTGCTGAAGAAGCATGGCAGGCCGACCGATCTACGCTCCGCGCTAAAGCAAAGCGCGCGCGAGCTAGCGGCCAATCAGAACAAGAAAACGCCGGCACGGGGCCGGGAGAAATAGCAAGCCTGGCCGCGAATTACGGCCAGGCTCTTGCTGGCGAGTGGCATCAGCGATCCGCGAAGTGGTCGCGGATCTCGTCCGACCAGCGCCCGCCGATGAAGGCAAAGACTGCGCCCAGGACCAGGCCGATGAAGCTCGCGAACATCGCCGTCGCCGCGGCCTTGCGCGCGGCTTCCAGTTGAGCCTGGGTCGCCGGCTGCACGTTCGGCCGCACCGTTTGCATGTTGGTCAGCCGGCTGTTGGCGTTGACATAGGGGCCGGCGAGCTGCCCCGCGACGCTGGCGCCGCCCGCGGCCGTGAGCATGGTGGCGCCTACGACGATCAAGGTCGCTAGCGCCCAGGTGGCGAGCGCATGCGAACCGCGCGCGCGGTCGGTAAGAGAAGGCGACAGGGCACCGGCCACCGCGCCGCCGACAAAGGCGGAGAAGATGCCCGAGGCGATGAACCAGAGGACCGCGGCGGTGCTGACCGTGGCCGGGACGTTATTGGCGGTCGGGACATCGGTGGCGATGAGTCCCACGCCTATCCCAAGCATGGTCAGCATGACCTGAATGATGAGCGAGGTCAGCGTGCCCGCCGCGATGGCGGACCAGCTCCACATCACCCGCGCATCCGAAGCGGCAACCACCGCGGGGCGGGTGTCGGTCGTATAGGTTTGCATGGTTTTCCTCTAGATTCAAAGTTATACGCATACGTCAAAAGCAACGCCGCCGCCCGAAGTGGGTTCCGCGGTCACAGTCCGGCTTAGGTCGGCAAGCGCAGCGAAAGGTCGGTCAGACCCTGCGGAGTTCGGTCAACGCTTCCAGCACGGAAAGCACCTTGGCGACGCCGTTGGCGATGCGCTTGGCGCCCGGCGACTTGATCGCTCCCCATTGAATCAGGAGCTTTTCGCCATCGGCGACCCAGCGCAAAGTTTCCGCGATCGGATAATCGGTCGTTCTGGCGCTACGCTTGGTGGTCTTGCTGGGTCTGGTAGCCTTGCTGACGTCGCGCACGATTTCCTTGGTTGACTTCGAGCGCCGCTTGCTTCCCCGCTTTACGGTGGCCTTCATCGCTGCCGCCTTTCTGAAATTGACAACAATTGCAACGCGGCGGTAACGCACGAGCCGCCGAAACGTTCAAATCAAACCTCGGCTCTAAAGCGCGCGCAGGAAGACAAATTCGGTGTCGTCATAGGCGCGCCGCTCAAGCTCCTCGAAGCCTTCCGGCGCCCTGAAGGATGCGGCGACAGCTTCCTCAACAACTGCCAGCGCGCCAGGCACCAACCAGCCGCCGTCACGCGCGCTGGCAAGCGCCTTTTCCGCTAGGCCCTTGCCATAAGGCGGATCGGCAAAGACCAGGGAAAACGGTTCGACCGGATGCGCGGGGCCGAGCTGGGTGGCGTCGCGACGAAAAACCTTCGTGGTCCCGCCGAGGCCGAGCGCCTCGACATTGCCGCGCAACAATGCGCGCGCTTCCACGCCGTCATCCACGAACAAGGCGAAAGCCGCGCCGCGCGACAGCGCTTCGATGCCGAGCGCGCCGGTGCCGGCGAAGAGATCGAGCACGCGGGCGCCCTCGATCGGATCGCCATAGGCATGAATGAGGATATTGAACAGCGACTCGCGCAACCGGTCGGCGGTGGGGCGGATGCTTTGCGACTGCGGTCCCTTCAGCGCGCGCCCGCGCAACCGCCCGCTGACGACGCGCATCAGCGTGGCCGGGAGGGACGCGGCCCGCGGCTGCGGTCGGGCCGGTGCGGCTTGCCGCGGTGTTTTTTTGTAGCGGGGCGCTCGGGCTTTTCCGTGCGGGTGCGGGTGACGGGGACCGCCCGTCCGTGGCGGTCGGCGATGGTGTCGCTGCGGGTGATGCGCTTGCGCCCGGTTTTTGCGCCGTCATCCTGAGATGGCCGCGCCTTCTTCTTATCCCTCCCCCATCGGGGGAGGGTGGCCGGCGAAGCCGGCCGGGTGGGGGACGATGTTTCTGCCGGCTTGCCGCGACCCCACCCCGCTTCGCGTGCTCTTTCTGGTTGCTCCGCGGCCCTCCCTTCAAGCGGAGGGACAGAGCTAATCGGTCCGGCGAAATCCGCGCCTGCCAGCGCCGCGATGCGTTCGCCGAGCTGGTCACGCAGCATACGCGTGCGCGCTTCCTCCACTGCGCCCTCGCGCATTTCTCCGAGCTGAAACGGGCCATAGGAAATGCGGATGAGCCGGTTCACCTGCAGCCCGAGATGCTCCAGCACGTTGCGTACTTCGCGGTTCTTGCCTTCGCGGATGGCAAAGGTGAGCCAGATATTGGCTCCCTGTTCGCGGTCGAGGGCGGCTTCGATGGCGCCATAGCGCACCCCGGCGATCTCCACGCCACTACGCAGGGCGTCGAGTTCGGGCTGAGTCACGCGGCCATGCGCGCGCACGCGATAGCGCCGCAGCCAGCCGGTCTCAGGCAGTTCGAGCACGCGCGCAAGTCCGCCGTCATTGGTGAGCAGCAACAGGCCTTCGGTGTTGAGATCAAGCCGGCCGACGCTGATCAACCGCGGAAGATTCTTCGGCAGCGCCGCAAAAATGGTGGGGCGGCCTTCCGGGTCGCTGTTGGTCGTTACCAACCCACGCGGCTTGTAATAGAGAAAGAGCCGGGTCCGCTCGCGCAGCGGCAGCGGCGCGCCGTCGACCATGATCTTGTCAGTCTCACGGACATTCAGCGCAGGCGACGTGATCACCGGGCCATTGACCCTCACGCGGCCCTGCGTGATCCACTGCTCGGCCTCGCGGCGCGAGCACAACCCCGCGCGGGCGATCACCTTGGCGACGCGCTCGGCGGATTTGCGCGCCGGGAGCGGCGCGGCCGGCGGCGCGGGTCGCGGCAGCGCGGTCTTCAGCTTCTTCGGGCGGAAGGGCGGCTTGCCGCGAAAGGGCGCCGCGGCGCCTGGTCTGCCGCTTTTGGTCGTGTCTTTGCCCATGAGGCACCGTGTATAAGAGCCAGTGTATCCGGCACAAGGACGAACATGCCCTCATTCATGGATATGGCCCTGGAGGAAGCCCGCGCGGCGCAGGCGCGCGGCGAAGTGCCTGTGGGCTGCGTGATTGCGCGTGGAAGCGAGGTAATCGTGCGCGCGGGCAACCGCACGGTGGCGGACCGCGACCCCACCGCGCATGCCGAGCTTTTGGCCTTGCGCGCGGCTGCCGCGGCGATCGGCTCGGAGCGGCTCACCAGCTGCGATCTCTATGTGACGCTGGAGCCCTGTGCGATGTGCGCCGCCGCGATGTCTTTCGCCCGCATCCGGCGGCTTTATTACGGCGCGGCGGACCCGAAGGGCGGCGCGGTGGACAATGGCGTGCGCTTCTTCTCCGCGCCCAGCTGCCATCACCGGCCGGAGGTCTATGGCGGCGTCAACGAAAGCGATGCCGGCGGGCTGCTGAAGGACTTCTTTGCCGCGCGGCGCTAGTGGCGGCCTAGGGCGCGGGCGATGCTTCCGCGCTCTCCGGCATCTTGAATACCACCGCGTCGTCGACGGCATAGAGGTGGCAGGTGCCAACCGAGTATTCGCGGCAGGCTTGCAGGGCGCGCTCGATGGCGTTCTCGCCGCTCCGCGACGCCCAGGCTCCCCTGGTCGATACCGCGAACGCCCGCGGCAAATCCGCTCGCAGGAATTTCTGGTAACCCTCTTTTCCGGTCTTGGTGAAGGGCAGCTTGTCGACCTCGTCGAGGCGGGCGAAATCGGTGGCGGCCGGCGCGTCGGCGGAACGGGGCGGCGGGAAGCCGAACGCCTCGAGGAACTGGTCCGCTACCGGGCGCCACTGCTGAAATGCCGTTCGCGCGAGATAATGTCCATTCTCCGGGACAGGCGGAAGCATGAGCATTTGCGCCTTTCCCCCGGCCTTCAAATAGGCGGCGTGCCATTTGCGCGGCAGCTCGCCGCCCCAGAGGCTGTCGTTTTCCGCGTAGAGCCAGAGCATCGGCACCTTCGCCTGCTTTCCGGCCTCCGCCATTGCCGCCGCGATGCTGGCAGGCCCACAGGGTTGACCGGGCTTTTTCCACAAGCCGCCGCCTCCGCCGACAAAGTTGATCGCCGCGAGCGCGCCGAGCTGATTGTTCGCACTCGCCGCGACCGCCGCGAAGCCGCCATAGGACTGGCCAGCGATGATGAGGCGACGGCCGTCTGCCCATGGCAAGCTCTTCGCAAAGTTTGCGGTCGCGATGGTTTGAGCCAACATCACCTGCAGGCCCGGGCGGTAGTCCGGATCGCTGCACGAACCAAGCGGCGCATCGGGGTCTATCTCGACGCCTGAATCGCCATAACCGAGGCGCGTCGGAACAAAGACGGCAAAGCCGCGCCGGACGAAATATTGGGCAAGCAGGGTCTCGCGAAATCGCGGCGTCGCGGCGCGTTCCTCCTTTTGGCCGCTGCGACCGTGATTGACGATGGCGATGGGAAAGGGACCGTCACCGGCCGGCCTGTAATAAGTGAGAACGATCTTCCCGGTATGCTGTTTGCCCGAGACAAGCCGAACGGTGACCGGCAATTTGACGATGGTCTCGTGGAGATCTTCCGCAAGCTTGGACGGTTCTTTAGGAGATTCTTTGGGTGCCTTTTCCCTCTCTTTGGATGCGCTTTGCGCGGAAGCGGCGAACAAGCCGCAGGCAATCAGCGCCGCCATCGCAAGCGCGCCGATCGAAACGGACCGTAAGACTGGCAAGTTTCGCAAGAAAGCCCCCCGAAAGAAAGCCTAGCACTCTCACGAGGGCTTTAGAACGGGATTGACGGACCGCCTGCCGATGTCCCGGCGGCAGAAACCTTCCGGCCAGCTGATGCGGTCGACCGCGGCATAGGCGCGCTGCTGCGCCTCCGCCACCGTCTTGCCCACCGCGCTGATGTTGAGCACGCGCCCGCCATTGGCGAGGATCTTTCCGCCTTCGGTTTTGGTGCCGGCATGGAAGATTTCCACGCCTTCCACTTGCGCCGCGTCTTCCAGGCCCGCGATCACGCTGCCTTTGGCATAGCTGCCGGGATAACCGTTGGCTGCCATCACCACCGTCAGCGCCACGTCGGGGTACCAGCGCAAATCGAAATTCTTCAGCACGCCGTCGCGTGACGCCATCAGCGCCGGCACGAGGTCCGACATCAGCCGCAGCATCATCACCTGGCATTCCGGGTCGCCGAAGCGCACGTTGTATTCGATCAGCTTCGGTCCCTGTGCGGTCATCATCAGCCCGGCATAGAGCACGCCCTTGTAAGGCGCGCCCATCACCTTCATCGCGCGCAAGGTCGGCGTCACGATCTCGTCCATCACCCGGCGCGATAATTCCGGCGTCATCATCGGCGCCGGCGAATAGGCGCCCATGCCGCCGGTATTGGGACCTTTGTCGCCGTCGAA
>JAXDOO010000233.1:0-2738 GCA_034668865.1 Alphaproteobacteria bacterium | reverse complement strand
GCTGGCCGAGCAGGACGCCCAACGTGATCATGTTCTGACGCAGTTGCTGCTCCAGCAGCGGGATGCTGGCGCGCTGCTGGGCCAACACGGTTTCTTGCTGCGCGGCGTCGAGCGCGGAGGCGGTACCCGCCGTCACGCGGTCGCGGATCAATCTGAGAATGCGTTCGGCGCTGCTCACATTGCCGCGCGCGATGCGCAGGCGATCCTGCGCCGACACGACCAGAAAGTAAGTGTTGGCGACGCTCGTGATCGTCGTCAGCGTGACCACTTCGCGATTGAACCGGGTGGCGACCGCGGTCTGCTCGGCGGCAAGGAGCGTCGCGCGGTTCTTGCCCCAGAAATCGATCTCATAACTTGCCCGCGCGGAGACGTTGTAGAGCGTGCGCTCGGACGGACCGCCGCCTCCGCCGCCCCCCGACCCGGTGGCTTGCGAGGAGCGTGACCGGCTGGCCGTGGCATTCAGGTCGGCATTCGGAAACAGTGGTGCGCCGGAGATCTTCGCCTGTGCGTCGGCCTGCAGCACCCGCGCAATCGCCGCCGCGATGTCGAGATTGGCGGCCTGCGCCTCTTCAATCAGTGAAGTCAGCTCGGGAGAGCGGAAGCTGCGCCACCAGTCCAGCCCCGGTATCGAAGCGTGCGCGGCCCTCGGCGCCGCGTGCCGGTAAGCCGGCGGCATCGGGATGGCAGGGTCGGGCTTCTCGGTTCCGACGATGCAGCCGGACAGAAAGGGCAGGAGGCAGCAAAGTCCTGCTATGGCAGCGGCGTTCCGGCGATAACCGGGCTTTGCCGAGCCACCGCTGCGCGGTGCGACTGAGCGCATACAAGATGCTTTCGGGTGGGAACCTGCGATCCGGGCCCTCATGGCTCTGTCGGTCCGCTCCCTTCTGTGCCGCCGTCTAGCATCGGCAGCCGCGGCCGGTGTTTACCAAGCCCGCAGGTTATCAGCCCCCATCCGAACGACCCATTGCTCTCACCGCACGGAATCGGTCGAATACATTACCATCGAGCAACATATAGGCATTGGAAAGGCGCTGGGTGCGAATGCCGTACTATTCCGCCGGGGGCGCCGACGCCACAAAGGCCCCATGTTCTCGTGGTTCTCTGCCCGGGTCTGATGGCGTTGACATACGGCAGCACTGCTTGCATCGACTGATGCGAGGGCAGGGCAGGAGGTGCAGCCGGCCGCCTGGAGTAGTCGATGCACGAGGCTAAAATCGAGAGGCGGGCAGGCCACGCGCCGGTCGCCTCCCTGACCATGGAGCAAGTGGTCCGGGCATCCGACAGCATTCTCGACCTTCTCCCTGTCGCGACCTGCATCTGCGATCTGGACGGACGGATCGTTCAATACAACGGGCGCGCCGCCGAGATCTGGGGGATGAAGCCGCGCCCCGGCGATACCCACGCGGAATTCACCGCCGCCTGCAAGTTCTTTACGATTGACGGCAGTCCGCTGGCGCAGTCGAAGCTTTCCGAAGTGCTGCAGAACGGCCACCCGGTGCGCGACCAGGAGATCTTGGTGGAGCGCCCGGACGGTTCCCAGGTCGCGGTTCTGATCAACATCGATCCGCTGCGCGACGATCAGGGCCGCATGGTCGGTGCGGTGAATTGCTTTCAGGACATCACCGACAGCAAGCGCGTTCATGCGGCGCTCACGCAGAGCCAGCGTGTGCTGCGCGAGCAGGAGCAGCGCCTGGCCGCCACCTATGAGCATGCCGCGATCGGCATTGTGGAAGTCGACGCGGAAGGCACCTTTCTGCGCGTCAACGAAGCCATTTGCGGCATTACCGGGATGAGCAAGGACGAGATGGTGGGCTGGACTCTGTTCGGCCGCACGCATCCCGACGATCGCAGCGAGGATGAGGAGCTTTACCGCCGGCAAGTCGCCGGTCAGCTCGGCATCTACTCGATCGAGAAACGTTTTGTGCGCAAGGACGGACGCGTGATCTGGATCGCGGTGCGCTCGTCCAGCGTATGCGATTCCGAGGGCAACTTTCTGTACGGCGTGCGCGTCGTGCAGGACGTGACGGAGCGCAAAGCCGCCGAAGAGCGGCAGAAGATCCTCATTGACGAGCTCAACCACCGGGTCAAGAACACCCTGGCGACCGTGCAGTCGCTCGCCGCGCAGACCGCGCATGGAGCGCCCTCGCAAAAGGCTTTTCAGCAGGCGTTCGAAGGCAGGTTGATCGCGCTCGGCAAGGCGCATGACCAGCTTACGCTGCGGCATTGGGAGAACGCCGATCTCCGCGACATTCTCTCGGCCGTCACGGCGCCCTATGGGGCGCTTGACCGCAAGCAGATCACGCTGGTTGGGGAAGCCGTTACTCTGCCGCCGCGTGCCGCGCTCACGCTCGCGATGGCGTTCCACGAGCTCGCCACCAATGCCGCCAAATACGGCGCTCTCTCGGTGCCGTCGGGAAAGGTCGAGGTGCGGTGGGACGCGGCCTGGGCCGCTGTCGGATCCGGACGGCTGCAGATCGGCTGGCATGAACAGGGCGGCCCGCCGGTGCACGCGCCGGCACGTCGCGGCTTTGGCACCAAGTTCATCGAAAGCAGCGTCTCATTCGAACTGGGCGGCACCGCGCGGATGAGTTTCGATCGCCTCGGAGTGCGTTGCATCATGGAACTGCCGCTGGACAGCAGCGAGGCCGGACCATCGGCCCAAACGCCCTGAGACTTACTTTTCCGGGGGCGACGCGCGCGCGGGGCTGAGGTTTTCGATCCGCCGCAGGGCCGGAAAT
>JAXDOO010000232.1:0-7577 GCA_034668865.1 Alphaproteobacteria bacterium | reverse complement strand
GCTTTACACCGGTGAGATCAAGCCCGAGGGCATTGACCTCAACTTCATTCCGATCGAACTCCCGCGTCCGATCTTCGACCGCATGTCGGGTGGAGAGGAGTTCGACGTCGCCGAGTATTCTAGCTCCGAATACGTCCAGCGCTATGCCGCCGGAAAGTGCAATTTTGTAGCGATACCGGTGTTTCCATCGCGCTCTTTCCGCCATGACGTCATCGGCATCAACAAGCATGCCGGTATCAACAAGCCAAAGGATCTCGAGGGCAAGCGCATCGGCGTCGCGCTCTACACCATGACCGCGGCGATCTTCGTCCGCGGCCTGCTGAGCGACGAATACGGCGTCGATTTCTCCAAGTGCAAATGGGTGCAGGGCGCGATCAACACGGCTGGTTCGCACGGCGATCCGCACGTGCTCCCTTTGCTGAAGCAGCCGGATCTGAGCTATGCGGACCCGCGAAAATCGCTCGACGACATGCTGGTGTCGGGCGAGGTCGATTGCACCATGGGCACCAGCATTCCCCGTTCGATCCTGAGCAATCCAAACGTCGGCCGCCTGCTGCCGAACTACTACCAAGACGAGAAGGATTACTACAAGAAGACGAAGATCTTCCCGATCATGCACCTCGTCGCCATCCGCAAGGACGTCTACGAGAAGCATCCCTTCGTCGCGACCAGCCTCTATAATGCCTTCGTGCAGGCCAAGGTGCTGGCGCTGAAGAAGATGTTCTCCACGCGGGCGCTTCGCTACATGATGCCGTTCCTGCCGGCGCAGCTCGACGAAATCCGCGATGTCTTCGGCGACGATCCGTGGCCATATGGCGTCGAAGATAATCGCCCAACACTGGAAGCGCTGGTGCGATACATGCACGAGCAACATTTCATCGCCAAGAAGATGCCAATCGAAGAGCTGTTTGCAAAAACCTACGGCCATACCGAGCCGGCATTCTGATCACGGAGATCCAACTGCCATGAATAAAATCGATGCGATCATGGATGACCTCGTGATTGCCAATCGCATCCTGGCGCGCGAAGACGTGGTGGATGCCTATGGCCATGTCAGTATCCGCCATCCCGACAAGCCCAATCATTTCTTCCTCGCGCGTTCGCTCGCGCCGGAACTGGTGACGCGCGACGACATTGTCGAGTTCGGCATGGACGGTGAGCCGGTGCGCGACGAAAAGCGTCCGCTCTATCTCGAGCGCTTCATACACGCCGGCATTCTGGAAGCGCGGCCGGATGTAATGGCGGTGGTGCATGCTCATGCCGAGGACATCCTTCCTTTTGGCATCGCCACAGATATGCCGCTGCGGCCGGTGATCCATGCCGGCAGTTTCATCGGCGCGAATGTACCGGTGTGGGATATCGCGGACAAATTCGGCGACACCAATGTGCTGGTTTCCAATATAGAGCAGGCGCGGGATCTGGCGAAAAAGCTCGGCGGCAACAATGTGGCGCTGATGAGCGCTCACGGTTTTGCGTCGGCCTCCAAATCCCTGATCGAGGTCGTACGCATGTCGGTCTATCTGCCGCGCAATGCCCGCGTCCTGCAGAAAGCCAAGGTGCTCGGCGGCAAGATCAGATACCTGTCGCAAGGCGAGATCGACGCCCGGAATAGGGGTTACAGCCCTTATTCCACCGAGACTTGGCGCACCTGGGAATTCTGGGCGAACAAGGCCGGCTGCGGCCACCTGCTCAATCGGCCGGACGGCGGGCCGATCTACGTCCACGATCACAAACACGAACACGAACACGAACACAAGTAAGCCGCTTGGCGGCCGGAGATAACAAATGAAGCTCGCGAGCTATGGGGTGGACGGCAAGGCCGCTTTCGGCGCCGTGGTGGGTGATGGCGTGGTCAATTTGAGCAGCCGCCTCAAAGGCGACTACAGCACCCTGCGCCAGGCGCTGGAACAAGGCGCGCTGGACGAAATGCGCATGGCGGCGCAAGGCGCCAAGCCCGACCACAAACTGGCGGATGTGCGGTTCCAGCCGGTCATCACCAACCCGAGGAAGATTCTCTGCGTCGGGATCAACTACAAATCGCACGCCGCGGAATCCGGCCATGATGCGCCGGCACTGCCGAACATCTTCACACGCTTCACCGATACGCTGGCCGCGCACGAAGGCCAAATGGTGAAACCCAAAGCATCGAATAATTTCGATTTCGAAGGCGAGCTTGCGCTGATCATCGGCAAGCCAGGACGCGCGATCAAACCCGAGGACGCACTGAGCCACATCGCCGGTTATACGTGTTTTTGCGATGGCAGCGCCCGCGACTTCACCAAATACTCGCTGGTTGCGAGCAAGAATTTCCCGCGCACCGGTCCGCTTGGTCCCTGGATGGTCACGAGCGACGAAATTCTCGATCCCACTAAGCTGGTGCTGAAGACACGGTTGAATGGACAGGAGATGCAGAAGTCAGGCACCGACATGCTGATCCACGATATCCCGGCGATCATCGCCTTCTGCTCGAAATTCACCAAGCTCTCGCCGGGCGACGTCATCGCTACCGGCACCCCGGAAGGCATCGGCGGCAAGCGCAATCCACCGGTCTGGATGAAGGCCGGCGACGTGCTGGAGGTCGAAATCTCCGGCATCGGCACGCTGCGCAGCCGCATCGTCGACGAGAAATAATTCGGCGCTCCGCACGCGGCAAGGCGGCTCGTTTTTTTGCCACCGGGCCAAGGATGACGGACCGCGTGGGACAGTAGGCGTTAACCCTGCTGCTCTCCTCCCGACCGTCGACGGTCGATCGGCGCATTCCATTGGACCACGGTCCAACTCGATCAGGACATGGCGCGGGGCGTAGCGTTGCGCTGTGATAACACACGCGCAGCTGGAGCTCCCTGCGGCGGTGCTCAAACACCGCCATGACCTGCCGCCCGGAATGGTTTTCATTGCAGGCGGCACGTTCCGCCTGGGCTCCGACAGGCACTATCCGGAAGAGGCGCCGGTCCATCGCGTCACGGTCGACGCCTTCTGGATCGAACGCACGCCGGTGACCCTGCTCGCGCTCATTCCCTATTTCATCTTCCGCGGGATCATCGAGTTGGCCGCCGGCCGGTGGCTAGGGAGGGCGTGATGGCCGAAAAAGTCACCGCAAAATCGCCGTCCGACCAGATCTCGGTCGAACTGTCGGCGCGGCGCACAGGCATGTCATTCCAGCGCACGCGGATGAGCGCGGACCGCACGCTGATGTCGGTCATTCGCACCGCGCTGTCGCTGATCGGCTTTGGCTTTACGATCTACCAGGTGTTCGAGAAGGCACGGGACAAGGCCCTGATCACGAGCGCGGCCGCGCCGCGCAATTTCGGCATCGCGTTGGTGCTGCTCGGGATCGGCATGCTCGTCATCGGGATCGTCTACCACATGCAGTTCATTATGGGGCTGCGCATGGAGCGCGAGGACATGGTGGCGTCGGAGCTGGTGCATGCCGAGAGCCGCTTTCCGGTTTCCTACACCCTGATCGTCGCGGTGCTGCTGCTCGTGATCGGCATCACCGCGATCGTGAGCATGATTTTCCAGGTCGGACCGTTTTGATTTCGATTCATCGTGTTGAGACCAGTTAAAGGAAGAAGGACGATGGCAAAGCGAACGCCGCCGACAACAACACCGACCATTCGTAAATAACGGCAACAAGGGACCCGGCCATGACGACGGTAGTCCCGTGATCTCAAAAATAGCGTCGCCCGAGGGCGGCGCTTTCATTGAAACTCTGAAATGTTGTTCAGGCGACGATCTGTACGACTTTGCCGCCGGCCTCTTTACCCTGCGAGCGGTACTGGCCGATATTCTTCAACAGCGCGGAGTCGGACACGGTGTAGAGCACCGCGTCGTTCTTGCCGGTATTGACGTGGCGGCGCCACTGGAAATTCGGCACCACCATGATGTCGTTCTCTTCCCAGTCGTAGCGCTTGCCGCCGATCTCCGAATAACCTGAGCCGGCCATCACCACGATGAAGGTGCTGCAGGTCTCGCGCTTGAACTTCAGCTCCTCGCCCGGGCGCAGCAGCTGAACTTTGTAATCCAGGGTCGGATAGACCGGCTTGCCAGTGACCGGATTGACTAGCTGCATCTGGATGCCTTCATAGGCATCGCCCTTTTCCTTGCGCAGCTTGTCGAGAGCGGCGCGCAGGTCCGCGCCACGATAGTGGAACATCGGGGTCGGGTCCTGGCCCCAGCCGCGCTGGTGGTTGACGAAGGTCGGCCGCAGGCCGCCGTTGCCGTAGAGCCGCGAGGAATGACCGTCTTGGTAAATGGTGGGCTGGCTTTTCTCGTTGCTGCCCGGCGCTGCCTCATACTCCTGGTCGACCCAGGCGCAATCGAGGAATTCCATCAGCGGCCAGTCCAGCATGTCGATCCAGATTACCGGCGCCTTCGCGTCGTTGGCGTGGTCATGCCAGGTGCCGTTCGGCGTCAGGATGATGTCGCCCCGCACCGCCTCGCAGCGCTCGCCTTCCACATTGGTGAAGCCGCCTTTCTCGGAGAGGATGGTGCGGCTGGCGTTCGGGCTGTGAATGTGCGCCGGGGCGACGTCGCCCGGGTTGTAGATCGAGATGGCGCAGCGGATGGTGTTGGTAACTTGCAGGCGTCCGCCGAGGCCCGGGTTGGTGAGGAGAATGCTCTGCCGGTCGGTGAATTCGATCGGCGAGACTTCGGCCTGGCTGGCGATCCCGGCGATGCGGTTGAGGAAGGGGCTATACTCCTTCCAGCGCCAGCGGTGGGCGGCGGTCTTGAGCTGATTGGCCGCCACGCGGCCGCTCGCCAGCGGCGCGGTACCCGTGTCGCCACCGGTGTCGGCAAACCAGGGCAGTTGCGCCGGCGCATTCATCTGGGTGCGCACCCAGATGTGATGGCTAGACGCATCCTGATTGAGCTGCTCAAGCAGCTGGCGCGCCTTTTGAATCGAGGCGGGTGCTTCCTGCGTGGCGACGGCCATTGTACGTCTCCCTGAGAGAAAAGGTTTTGCCCGGCCAGCCGGGCTCTAGGATCAATTATAGTCCTGGTTTGGCTTTTGCAACGAAGCGGCGCGCATTGCACCCTCGCGAAAAGCGATAGCTGTCAATTGATCGCGATTAATGCGCCGACAAGAATTGCTGCAGTGCACCGGTGAAATTGCCGGGCTGTTCGAGATTTGACAGGTGTCCGGCTCCTTCCAGTTCGACCAGCTTGGACCCGGGAATGGCTGCGTTGATCGCCTTTATCCCCGGCACGGTGGCGTCCTTCGTGCCGACGATGAGCAAGGTGGGCGCATTGATGCCCGGCAGCCCCGGACGAAGGTCGTAATTGGCGAGCGCACCAGCGCAGCCAATGAAGCCTTTGACCGGCGTCTTGCGGATCATGTCGCAGGCTTTCTGAAACACCGCCGGATTGTTCTCGATGAACTCGGGCGGGAACCAGCGCCGCGCGGTAGCGTCCACCAGCGGTTCCATCCCGTCCTTCTGTGCGATGGCGATGCGCTCTTCCCATTGCTGGGCGGACGCGGGCGAGGAGGCAGGGCCGCAATCACAGACGACAAGCCGGTCCACGCGGTCGGGATGTTTTGGCGCCAGCGCCAGCCCGGTCATCCCGCCCATGGAGATCCCGACAAAATGCGCGCGCTTGATCGACAGCGCATCAAACAGTCCGACCACGTCGGCGACCAGCAGGTCGAAATTGTAGCGGCCGTCGGTAGCCTCGGTGCGGCCGTGGCCGCGGTGGTCATAGCGCAATATGCGGAACGATTTATTCAGCGCCGCGGCCTGCTCGTCCCACATCGACAGATTGGTGGCGAGGGAATTGCTGAAGACGAGCCAGGGCGCGCCTTCGGGACCTTCGATCTGATAATTGAACGTGATGCCGTTCGCTTTGATTTGCATGAGCAGCGTGAATCCTTTTTCTTGGGACGCGACTAGCGGCCCGCTTTTCCGAGGAAATCCTTCAGCAGCGCAAGGAGCGCCGCCGGACCGGTGGTCGGCATGAAATGCCCGGCATCGATGGCTTCGAAACGCGCGTTCGGAATTTTGCTGGCGATTTCCTGGCTGCCGGCGAGCGGTCGCACGGTGTCCTGGCGCCCGCCCACTACCATGGTCGGGACGTTGATGGCCGGCAGCATGTTGACGACATTGGTGCGCGCCAGCATGCGGTTGGCATGGGCGAAGCCGACCGGATCGTTGGCGAGAAAGCGCCCGCGATAGGCTTCGTAGGTTTCACGATCGGTGAGTTCCGCCGGATAGGATTTCTCCAGCGTGATCGCCAGCACGCCGCGCATGCCGTCGCGCTCGGCCAGATCGGCGCGGTCGTTGAGCGCGCCGGCGCGGCTCGGATCGACGCCCAGCGCGGGATTGCACAAAACGAGCGAGACGACGTCGTCCGGATGCCGCTCGCGGAAGGCGAGCGCCTGCGTGCTCGCGGCCGCCACGGCGACAATGTGATAGGGCGGCTCGAGCTTCAATTCCGTCAGCAACCCTTCGAGATCCTCCACGGCGGTGTCGTTGCCAAATTGCGGCCGGACCTTTTCCGTCAGTCCGGCGCCGCGCTGGTCATAACGCAACACGCGAAAGTTACCGGTCAGGCCAGGTGACACCTTGTCCCAACTGTCGAGTGTTCCCCCCATCTCGTGCAGGAGTAGGACAACAGGCCCTTTCGCGCCCTCGAGCTTGTAATGGATGCTAATCCCGTTGGCGGTCGTGAAAGACAATGTCAGATCCTCCGATGGCTGGAATTCGGCCGGGACTTTATGGCATCGGGCTTAGGTGATCCAGCGCTGCAGGCTAAGGAGTCGCTAGACCACGAGCCGGGTTTCCCGGTTAAATAGGCCCAAAAGAGCGCATGATCCCGAAAAGTGCGAACCGGTTTTCGGATAGGATCATGCGCAACCTGTAATACGTTAGCGCGCGATCGGACGCAAAACCGGTGCCCATTTTTGCTGATCGCGCGCGAGGGAGAAAACGCATGATTGCTCTCACCGTCAATGGCAAGGCACACCAGGTGGATGCCGATCCGGCCACGCCGCTGCTGTATGTGTTGCGCGGCGATCTGCAGTTGAACGGCGCCAAGTTCGGCTGCGGCTTGGGGCAATGCGGCGCCTGCACCGTGATGGTCGACGGCGAGGCGCAATTCTCCTGCATCACGCCGGTTTCGTCCGTGCAGGGCAAGATGATCAAGACCGTCGAAGGCCTCGGCACCGTGGACCAGCCGAGCCCGTTGCAGCGCGCCTTCATCGAAGAACAGGCGGCGCAATGCGGCTACTGCATCGCCGGCATCATCATGCGGGCGCAGGCTTTGCTGGAGAACAACCCAAGCGTCTCGGAAGCCGAAATCCGCGAGGTTCTCTCTCTCAATCTCTGCCGCTGCGGCACCCATGCACGGATCGTGCGTGCGGTGAAGCGCGCCGGCACCGCCATGCGCGCCGCCGATGCCAGCCGTCAAACCAAGGGAGCCGCCCGATGAACGCGCCGCTCCCGCTCGACATTTCTCGCCGTGGTCTGCTTGCCGGCGGCGGTGCTCTCGTCTTCTGTTTTTCGTTCGTAGACTTTGCGGGCGCGCACGCGCCGGTGCCGGCCGGCGCGTCGGTGCCTGACAACAACATGCTGGATTCC
>JAXDOO010000231.1:0-4042 GCA_034668865.1 Alphaproteobacteria bacterium | reverse complement strand
GCCCGCTCGGCGTCGGTGGGCTCAATCGCGCGCGCGATTGGCGCCCATACCGGCGTACCGCAGAGAATCTTGTTCAGCACCAGCAGCGGCTCCGGGGCGTCGGTGCGGCCGTCCACCAGATATTGCAACAGATGCACCGCACGCGAAGCGGCATGGTAATCGCGCACATGCTGGCGGCCATTGTCGTCCCGCACCAGCACGTCCAGCACCTGCAATAGGTGCGGCAGGAAGGGACCGGTCAGAATCAAGCCGGCGTTCGAAATGTAGATCGTTTCGCCCCTGACATCCTTGTCGTCGGGGCGAGAATGAAAGTCGGCGTTGCGCGGATCGGTGCGAGGCCGCGCAGCCGGACGGGATCGGCTTTCTGCCGATTTTGCGGCGTAATCGCGACCTGTCCGAAGGATCCGACCATCACGCTGCAGCACCGAAAGCAGACCTTTATTGCCGGCCGCCTCGGCAAGGCGGAGTGCATGATGCAGCAGGCGTGTGGCGAGTCGCGGATCGGTCGAAGCCGTGCGCGCGAAGAACGCGGCCACCAGCCCGCTGCGAGAGAGATCGATGTCGCCGTGAGCGACCGTCATATCGAGCAGGAAATTCCATAGCAACGTGCGATCCGCGATGGGACGCTGTCCGGGGGGCGCCGCTTCCCGCCACGCCGTCATCAGGATATCGGCGGCAGCCAGCACGACACTGTGTTGTCTCGGCGCAAGCAAATAGGTCAACCGCGCCAAAGCGGAATCGGGCATCAAATCGGCCCATCGGGCGCGACGCTTACGGTCGCTGCCATATTGGCGGATGAAGGGAGCGACATGCTCGGGCGCGGTCGCGATCATGCGTTCAAGCGCATAGACCAGGCTATCGTCTGTGAGGGCCGGGACGTCCGCCCTGTCGCGATCGCGCGAACTGCTCGGCACACCATCACGCAACCAGGCGAAGACCATCTCCTGCAGAGCCGCGGATGTTCCTGACGCTGCGGGTTCGATATGGTCGGGAGCCGTGTCAGGAGTTTCACGGTCCATGAAAGCGCGCAGCGCCGAGGGGCCGTCCGGATAAAGCCGATCGAAGAGCGACCGAAGCAGCGGGACTGGAACCTGCTGCACGAGTGCTCGCCGTAGAGGAGGGGCGTCGGCGACCGCTTCCAGGAAATAGCGTGCCTCGCCGCCATGCCGCGCCACAAGCGCCTGCAGAACCTCTCCGGAAGCCGGAGCTTCCGGCCACACGGTGGCGCCAAACCGCAGCCGGCTCGCCAACAGCGATTTGAGAGTCCCGGTCTCCCAGGATTCGGGAAATTCCGAGCGAATGGTCTCCGGCACAGGCGACGGCCGAGCCTCCGCGGCGGCTTTTCCCAGATCGAGCGGGGCATGCTCGAGGAGAGTTGTGATAACGCGGGCATAGAAGGCGGGCCTGTCGCTCGCCTGCGCGGCGAAAGTAGTAAGCACCGAAGCGAATGGCGTGTCGCTCGACACCTGCGGGAGGAGCGACGCGAGCACTGCGACGATGCGGTCTTCAGGCAATTGCCGCAGCGCGCTCTCCACGAGATACGATTGCTCTTCCGGGCTGCCTGCGAAGAGAAGGCGGAGTTGCGCGGCGGACAGATCCACCAAACTCACCCGCGCGCCCTCGACGCTCAGTGCGGCATCACGCAGCAGCGCATTCCACGGCAACAACCCGTGGCGTAAATAATACCGTAAGATCTCAATTTGATCATAAAATTCCACAGCGCGATCCCGAACGGCCTTGACGCGATCTTGACCGTCGGAATCGCTCCAGCCGCCGTCCGGAATGAGATGCGGCACTGCCGACGCCGTTTCCTCCCTGAGCGTAGCCAGCACTTCGTCTTCCAGACCATCCGCATCATCGATCAGGATTTCTTCCGCCGGGAGATCCAACTCGCCGGCGAGATCACCGATGGGTGCAGTATCGCTTGGCGATGCATCGGTGCGCTGGCCGCCGGCACGGAGCTCGCGTCGCAGTTCGAGCACGATTGCCGGCAGTGACGAGATGAGCGAGTGACGCTGCTGAGTCGCATATACACCGTGCCACAGCGTCTCGACGAGGTCGCGATAGTCCAAACCCGCGCTCTCCGCCACGCCTTCGAGGAATGAGCGCACGAAGCTCTTGCGGTTAAATTGCGAACCGGGATCATTCAGCAGATAACTCAGCACCAGCACCCATAGCAGATGCGCGAAGGCAGTCTCGCTCAGCACCAGCAAGGGTGCTATCCGATGAATCTGCCGCAGCTCGACCATGTAGGTGAGGATCAGCGCCGCGTGTTCGGGTGAGAACAGCCGCAACAGCGCCTCAAGCGCGGCAGTATCGATTTGAAAGGCAAGACGTTCGAGCACGTGGCGGTCGCGCGCATGCCGTCGGAGCATGGCCACCAGACTTGCAGGATCGCTCACGGCGACTTGCAGCAACAGGCTCTCGACCGAAAATTCCTCTGTTCGCGCCCAGAACGGTAAAGTCCCGCCCAGCAGATAATGTTCGATCGCGGCGAGCTGCGACGATGCCTCCGGCCGGATCTCGTGGTCCGACGAGGGGTGATCGCGCGCCTTGCGCAAGGCATCTGCGATAGCCCGCCGCAGCGCGGGATAAAGCGCCTCTTCCGCCGCCTGTTCGAAATTGCCGGCCGGCAAGTCGCCGAGGTCGACGTCGAGTCTGGCGATCCTGATATGCTGTGCCGGGACGTCGAACTCGTCGAGCACCCGCTCGATTGCCGGTAGCAAGCGCCGCCGGTTGATGTCCCCGATATGCGGCTGCAGCGCCAGCGCCAGCGCCTCGCTGTCGATGTGCAGCTCGAGCGTCTGCTGGCGGATGCTGTGACGCACGACGCTCATCGATCAGCCGCCGATGATCGTATGAATTAGTAGGGCGAGATTGTTTGACGGATGGATTGGAGAAAGCTTGCTCATCGCAGCCGTCCGTCCTGTGCGGCGGATGCAGCGACCGAGCGAGGTTCTTGATGCTGCTGGAGAAACCGCTGCAGGAGCGCGGACTTGGCGGCGATGTCCTGCAGGTCGCCGCGTCGCACAGCATGCCGCTGTGAGCCGTAATGCGTTTCGAAATCCTGCATCTGCTGGGTGTCCAGAAAGCAATAGTTGACTGCGATATGGGCCGGCGTGTTCGCACGGATCACCTCACGCACCCAGCCGCGATAGGCATGGTCGTGCGCAAAGACCTCCGGCGATACCAGCACCGCCGTGATGGTGAAGTCGTAGATAAACGCCGCTTGCTGCACGTCTCCGTCATGCGGGGCGGCCCCTGGCAGCCCGCCTCGCGCATTGCTGCCCGTGTCAGGATCGCGACCAAAGCGCAGCATCGAATTCTCGATGATGTAGAGTTGCTGGGCGGCGCGGTTTAGCCGGCTTGCCTGCGCCACCAGCAAGATAAGGGAGGCACGCGCTGAGTCTTGATCCGGATATCGCCCGACAAAACGCCACTGGCCGTCGTCGCCGGACTTGCACACCACAACCACATCCGTGTCGCCCGGTAGCGAGCCGATGCGGAAATTCTCGATCGTTTCGGCGGCTTGCAGGAAGTGTTCCGTGACACGCTGACCGTGGAGCGGCGAGGCCGCAATGTGTGACGGCGCAGTGGGCGCCGGCGCTCCCAGTTCAGGCACGATGAAGTTATCGTCGATCTGGTCCGTGTATCCGCTGAGCGGCCGGCCGATCGTGGCCATGGCATCGCTTTCCACCAGCTGCAGCCCCAGTTCGGCAATTAAGTCGCCGCGCGGGCGTGACTCGAAGGGCTCCAGGCCGAGTTGGATTCGGCTCTTGATCAGCATGCCTGCGACATTGTGCGGCGAAGCGGGAGCGAGATAATCGAAGCCGCGGCCGCGATTGCGGGTGCTCGCGACCAAGTGTCGGAGCAGCGCCAGCTTGGCGCGTAACAGGCGCTCCCCGGCAGATTGTTTTGACGCATGGTCCCCCCGCTCGGCTAGCATCGATTGATCGAGCTTTTCGCCGTACAGCGCGAGCAGGACATCGAGGAAGCGATTGCGGCGATCCACCACCGGGTCGTGGCTCGCCACCAGCTGCGC
>JAXDOO010000230.1:0-7520 GCA_034668865.1 Alphaproteobacteria bacterium | reverse complement strand
GACGAGAAACAGCACCAACAACGGCACCCGCGCAGGCGGTATGGAAGCTTCGGGCGTCGGTGAGGAGGCGTCAGACATTCTTCTGAAGCGTCTACGGCGATTCAGCCGGTCCGACAATCGGTCTTTTGCGGTTGGCGCGCGGCGTCGGAATGAGCTTTACCCGCCGGCCGGTGCCGTGGTTTTGTGGCGCTGCCCGTCTCGTAGCTCAACCGGATAGAGCACCAGACTTCGAATCTGGGGGTTGGGGGTTCGAATCCCTCCGAGACGGCCATGTTTCCGGCACTTGTCTTCCCGCACGTAGCTCTCTCGAAGACTAAAGGAAGACCGAGGGGCTGGGGATGTCTGTGGTTTTCGACTGTTATCCTCAGACATGCATCGGTCTGGAGATCGCCCGCCAACCTCGCTCTGGTGGCCTACGCCGTGCACTAGTTGGGATTGATTTGCTGTGTCGAGATGGCCTTCCACGATCCGAGCTGAAGCCTCACGTTATCGTTGATGGCGATAGCGAGCCAAGCGGGGTCCGACTCGATCCGATCCAATCGTATTTCGGTGTTACTGATCTTGTAGGTCAATGTTGCATCGGCAGGCTCAAGACTTTCGGAACCCCGTCTATTTGCAGCAAGCGCTTCGGCGATGGATGCAAAGCAACTAGGTTTTCCAGTTGCTTGATTGACGGCGGTCATGCCGGTGATCCGGATAACCCCGACATTGGGGTCCGCGATATCGTCCATTTTAGCCAATTCGGTGCGCACGTCAGCGCCACGACGAATAAACCGCGCCCCGTAACAAGTGCCAATTTTCACCGCGAGAAGATGTTCAGCGTAGATGGCCACCCGCCAAGCGGCTTCGATTGCCTGCATTGCTTGAGTGATTTTTTCCTGACGCGAAGCTTGCTCGGGTTGAGGAGCCCGGCCTTGCTCTCCCTTGGAAGCGGCTTCCTGGTATGGAGCCGGGTCTTGCTCTGCCTTGGAGGCGGTGCCAGCCTGGCCCGGCGTTGCCGCCATAGCAGGCCGTTGTTGTTGCGACCAGGTTTGCGCCCGTTGCCGCTCGAAAACGACGCCGGCAACAAATGCCGCTAGGACCACGGGCACGGATATAGCTGTATAAGCAAGAAACCGCAGTTGCATTTGCCTCTGGCCTGTTTTGAGGGTTTGTCGTCTAACGTTTCCCACGTCCTCTAGATAGCACCAGACTTCGAATCTGGGGGTTGGGGGTTGGAAAACCTCTGAGACATATTGAAGCTTTGGCGGGAGTCGCCTTTCTAACGCAATGTCATCGCTCTCATCTGCAATTACAAATTCGGGTCGGTGGCTGCGGCGGATGCGGCATACCATGACTCATGGGATGGCCTACGCGACTTTGCGCTTTTACATGAGCGCGCCCACGCCGCTCGATCCCAAATTCACCTGGCAGTATTTCACCCGCAAGCAAGCACCTTTCATCCAGTCCCTGATCGACACTTATCCGTTTCCGTTTCAACGTCGCCTGCTGATGGCGCGCTGGCTCAAGCAGAGCCATGCCAAGGGCATTGAGTATCACTACGACGTCTCCAACGAATTCTACAAATTATTCCTCGACCGCGATTTCATGTTCTATTCCTGCGCGGATTTTGCCTCGGACCAGGACAGCCTGGAGACTGCTCAGCGACGCAAGGCCGATCACCTGCTCCGCCTGATCGCGCCGGTCGCCGGCGAGCGCATCCTCGAGCTCGGATGCGGCTGGGGTTCGATGCTCCGCCATATTCATGAAGCCACAGGTGACAAGGATTCGCTAACGGGAATGACCCTGTCGAAAGAGCAGGCACGTTACATCCGGGAAAAATTCGGCTTCACCGTCCGGATCGAGGACTTCATTACCACCGACTACCAGCCTAACTCCTACGACAAGATTTATTCCATCGGTGCCATGGAGCATGTGCGGCCCAACGAGATCTTGCCGCTGCTGCGCAAGCTGCATGGTGCGCTGAAGCCGAACGGCAGGATGGTACACCATTTCTTTTCGCTCAATAGCGGATGGAGGCCGACCAGCACGATCGCCGGCCAGCTTATCTTTCCGGGATCTGAACTGGCTCCACATACGCATCATCTCTGGGCGGCGCGCGAGGCCGGATTCGACGTAGTGCACGATTCCACGCACGACTACCGGCCGACATTAAAAGCTTGGTTCAATCGCCTGGCCAAGAACCGCGATAAGGCAGTGGAACTCGTAGGGGTTGAGACTTACAATCGCTATCTGGCTTTCTTCCCGTCCGCCTGGGTGATGTTCGATCGAAAGCATGTGACCTTGCATCGGCTGGTAATGGTCAAATAGTGAACCAGATAAAGCAGACCTGTCGTGATTACGTTTAGCCGCCGCGACGTGTTGGCCGGCGCCGCCTTTGCAGCGAGCGCCCTCTCCGCGACGCGCAGTCTTGCCGCTGCTCCATTCGCGGACCTACAGGCGCCCACGCTCTATCGTTACAACATCGGCAGTTACGAACTCACGGCTCTCAGCGATGGGCTATGGGAGCGGCCGATCGACGACAAATTCGTGCGCAACGCGGATCCCGCTGATGTACGCAAGGCAATGACCGATGCCTTCCTGCCGGCAACCAATAAGCTGCCGATCCCCTTCACTGCGCTGCTCGTCAACACCGGCTCGAAGCTCGTGCTGATCGACACCGGCTCCGGCGGGCAGATCGCGGCCACTGCCGGCACGTTCAACGCCAATCTCGCCGCCGCCGGTGTCACGCCGGCGCAAATTGATATCATCCTGATCTCGCATTTCCATCCCGATCATATCAACGGCATCAAGACCAAGGATGACGAGCGCTATTTCCCGAATGCGGAGATCAAGGTGCCGCAGGCGGAATGGGATTTCTGGATGGACGAGAGCCTGCCGGGCCGCGCCGCGCCGGAGATCAAGGGCTATGTACTGAATGCGCGACGCATCTTCCACAATATAGCTCACGGCGTGACGCGGTTTTCGCCCGGCGCGGAGCTGGCGCCCGGCATCATGTCGATCGCCGCGCCGGGACACACGCCGGGGCACACCGCTTTCTCGGTGGCGTCAGGTAACGATTCGATGCTGGTGCTGAGTGACACCAGCAATCATCCAAAACTGTTCGTGCGGTATCCGGAATGGCAGCCGGTGCTGGACATGGACGGCGAGGCTGCCGTGGCCACGCGCAGGAGGCTTCTGGATCGTGCGGCCTCCGACCGGATGCTGGTGCAGGGTTATCACTTCCCGTTCCCCGCTTCCGGTCACATCGCCAAAAACGGCAGCGGCTACGAACTCGTGGCGGTGGAATGGCGGCCGCTATAATGGGGCGAGCAGGATGGAACAAAAAGGGAATATCGCTTCAAAAATGGCACTCACGTTTCACTGCCTTGCGATGCTAGCCTTGCTTCAAACATAACGTGGGAGGGTTTCATGAAAACGTTTCCGAAGCGCTGGGCGCTGTTGCCATTGATCGCCTTCGTTACCCTCGGTGTGCACACCGGTCTTGCCGATGACCAGGGGCGCCGTGATGCGGTGGAGAGATTTGCGACCCTACCCGACGGCATCCGTTTTCCCGAAGGCATCACCGCCAACCCCGCAACGCGCGAGATCTATGTCGGTACATTCGATTTCGGTCCGAACCCGAACAAGCTCCTGCGCTTTGATCACAACGGGCGCCTAATCGCACAGCGGGACTTCGGGGCGACGCCGCTGCTCGGGCTTGCGTTCCATGCCGCGACTGGAAAAATATATATCGGCAATTTCGGCGCTGGGAAAATCCAACGGATTTCCGCAAACTTCTTTGCCGGGACGCCGATCGAGGACGTCGCCACCCTGCCCCATATCGGCCCGCCGGCCCCCCGCAGCGAAGGAAATCCGGACGGCAGCACCGACACCATCATCTTCGGCTCGAACTCCGTCCCTGCGCCGAACGGCTTGGTTTTCGACAGCACCGGCACCAAGCTCTACGTGTCCGACTCATTTCAGGGGGCAATCTTTCGCATCAACAATCCGGCGACATGCGCCCCCTCGTGCCCAATGACCACGGTTTCTCACGATCCCCTGTTGGCAACTGCGGGATTTCCTCCCTTTGGCGCCAATGGCCTCGCGCTTAACAGCGGCGGGACCACATTATTCATCGCGAATACGGGCGATGACCGTGTGCTCAAGCTCGACCTAACGTCAAACGCCATCAGCGTCTTCGCCGAGAGCATCAACGGCGCCGACGGCCTCACCTTCGACGAGGACGGCCGGCTATGGGTCGCAGCTAATCAGAATGATGAGCTCGTCGCGCTGAATGCGCAGGGTCGTGTTGTTGAACGCCTCGGCGAATTCCAGGGAATCCGCAAGGACGGAAAACCGGACGGGCTGCTGTTTCCCGCGAGTCCAGTCATCCTCAAAGACAAGATATTCGTGACCAATCTGGCGCTGCCCCTGACGCCGGCGGTCGGCGACGAGCCCGAGGAAGACGTCAAGCGTTGGACAGTGTCGCGAGTCAAAGTGCCATCGCCGCATTCGGAGCACTGAACGCGCCGGTTGGCGGCACCGTCGCTCAAACCGTGCGATGAGGCGGGCCCCTGAGGATGATCCGTCATCCTTGCAGCGCCCGCCTTGGACGGCAGGGCTACATCTTCGACAGCTTGGCGATATCGACCGCCTGCGCGTAGGCCAGTTTGGCGTCGGCCGGGCCCGATCCCTGCACCACAATCAGGAATTTGTTGTTGACCACCATTTGCACGTCGCCTTCCTTGGTGACGATGGCGCGCTGGTTGCCGACACGAACAATTTTTCCCATGGCGCCGGCGAATTGGGGATTAGCAAAAACAGCAGCCAACGGCGCGATCATCGCCGAGTCGCCGGTGATTTGGATCTCGATGTCGTCGCCCTTGGCATTGGTGTAACGGCCCGTCGCCATGGACGCGCCGAACATGCTTGTTCCCATTGCAGCGGCGTCGGTCTTTTCCTGTTTCCACCCAGGCAAGGCCTTTGGCAGCAGCGAAGCGAAACCTTCGGCGTTCTTCTGCCCAATCAGCTGCGAAGCGAGATCGAGCGATTGCTTCGCCTCACCGAGATTCCCGGACTGATAAGCCTTGCGGGCCTGGTCGATGGCTTCAATCACCTCATCGGCAGCGGCCGCCGGAAAAACGGCAAGAGCCAGTACCGCTGCCGCGGCAACCATGCGAATGGCAGTCATGAAAGTCCCCCTATTGAATCTCAGGCAAAGTGTAATCCAGCTCGTAGCAAACCGGAACGTGGACATTTTTGCCGCAGCCGGAGATTTTTTTATCGGCGCCGCGCCGGGTCGTTGACAAATTCAGCCCCGCCGGTTTCACTTGCCGCACTTGTGTAGGTGTGCCGGTTTCGGCCGGCCAAAAGGGAATTCGGTGCGGCCCAAAGTATTGCGTAATAGGGCCTAATCCGAAGCTGCCCCCGCAACTGTCAGCGGCGAGCCCTGTTCCAGTTGCCACTGGGTGAAAACCCGGGAAGGCGGAATAAGGGCGGCGACCCGCGAGCCAGGAGACCTGCCTACACAGTCATCCTTCCGACGCGCGGGGCGCGCGTTCGGGGCGGGTCTTTCCGCAGCGATGACGTGTGTAAACCGTCGCGGGGGACCGGCCTATGGCCTGTTGTCTCAACCCTTTGTCTTGGACAGGTGCGTGCCTGCTGGCCCGCGTCTCCGCGATCCGTTTCATCCAACGCCGCGGAGGCACGTCATGTCATTCTCTGTTTGTCTGTCGTTTCGATTGAGTCCCCTACCCCGGGCGGCAACGCTCGGCCTGTTTGCGGCCGGTCTGGCCTGCGGTGTCGCGCAGGCGCAGACCGAAATCCCCCGCATCGTGATCTACGCCAACCAGGCACCGACCGAGGGTTCGAAAGTCGGCGCGGCGGCCACGGTGATCACCGGCGAGGAGCTGCGCGAGAAAGGTTTCAGCACCGTCGCCGACGCGCTGCGCACGGTGCCCGGCGTCGCCGTCAGCCAGAGCGGCGGGCGCAGTTCGTACACCCAGGTGCGCATCCGCGGCGCGGAAGCCAATCATCTACAGGTGCTGATCGACGGCGTGCCAGTCAACTCCATCTCCATCGGCGACTTTAACTTCGCCGATTTCCCCATCGAGGACGTGGAGCGCATCGAAGTGATCCGCGGTCCGCAATCCGGCCTCTACGGCGCCAACGCCCATTCCGGCGTGATCTCGCTGGTGACCAAGAGTGGACGCGGCCTCGCCAAACCCGAAGCGAGCGTTCGCTTCGAAGGCGGTTCGATGAATACCGTGGCTGGCGGTGCGAGCGCGCGCGGGTCCAATGGTCCGTTCTATGGGGCATTGAGCGTCGATCACAACAACACGTCGGGCTACAACGTCTCCCGATTCGGCCAAGAGCGCGATGGCAGCCACGCCACCACCCTCACCGGCAAATTCGGTGCCGATCTCTTCCCGAACTTCAATGTCGAGGCGGCGGTGCGTTATGCCGAACGGCATGCGCAGCTCGACGCGCAGCCTTTCTTCGGCCCGTTCGAGGGCCTCGCGGCCGACCAGGAATTCGACTTCAACCAGTTCCGCGCGTTCAACGGTCGCGTCGCGGCCACCTGGTCGCTGTTCGATGGCGCCTTCGTGCAACGTTTCGGCGCCAGCCGTTACGACGAAAGGCGCCGCGACGACGACGTGGTCTTCGGCTATTTCAACTCCGACGGTCACCGCGACAATTTCGATTACAAGGCAACGCTGAAGCATTACACACAGCTGTTCGGCGGCGAGACGCACACGCTCTCATTCTTGGCCGACCATCAGAAGGAATTCCTCACCATGGATTCCGCCTCGCTCACCGGACCGTTCGGCGATCCCGCCGCCGCGGCGTTCTGGGCAAGAGGCGCGGAGCGCACCCGTAACGGGCTGGCCGGCGAATACGCGCTTGATTTGCCGTTCGGCCTGACGCTGACCTCGGCGCTGCGGCACGATGACAACAGCGGCTTCGCCGACGTCACCACCTGGCGCGAAACGATTTCACAGCGCTTTCCCGCGGCGGGCACGCGGCTGCATGCCAGCATCGGCACCGGCGTCAGCGATCCGACCTTCACCGACCAATACGGTTTCTTTGTCGGCAGGTTCATCGGCAATCCCGACCTGAGGCCGGAGCGCTCGCTCGGCTGGGACGCGGGCGTGGAACAGGCGTTCTTCGACCGGCGGCTTATCGTCGACGCGACCTATTTCGCTTCCGAATTTGAAGACAAAATCATCATGGTCCCTGCCGGCGGCGGCTTTCTTTCTACGGTGGTGAACGATGAAGGCACCAGCCCCCGCCACGGCGTGGAGATCTCCGCCAAGGCGACGCTGACCGATTGGCTCGCGCTCTCCGGCACCTACACCTACACCATCGCTAAGCTCGCGGACGGCACTCCCGAAATCCGCCGGCCCAAGCACGCGGCCGCGGGATCAGCAATCATAAACCTGCCCGACCAACGCACGCGCATGACGGTCAATGTCGTCTACAACGGCAGCATGCCGGATACCTGGTTTCGCTTCCCGCTGACGCCGGTGACGCTCGAC
>JAXDOO010000229.1:0-3900 GCA_034668865.1 Alphaproteobacteria bacterium | reverse complement strand
CGCGCCAACACTTTGCACGTTGCAATGCGCGAAAGCAACACATGCGCGGGAATGCAGCCCGGGCGGCCCAAAAGTGGCGAAAACCCGTTGCCGGGCCGGACCTTTTGTGGCCTCGTCCGCTATGGGGAGGGGGGCTCCTCGGCACGATTCACGGTTGAGATACAGGAATTGCCATGCGCTTGGTTTTTCCCGGGGGGATTCTTCCGGTCGCTATCCTAGGTGTTACGCTGTCGGCCTGCGTTCCGCAGCAGACCAGCACTTTGTCGCGCCAGCAAATCGAAGCCAATGCGCGGCTGGTCAATAGCAGCTCGTTTTTCTCGATGGCGCAGATCTCCCGCATTCCCCGCGAGGTCGTAAGTTTTCCGGAAAAACACAAGCCCGGCACGATTATCATCCAGACCAACGAGCGCCGGCTTTATCTGACGCTCGGAGATGGCAAGGCCCTGCGCTACGGCATCGGCGTCGGCCGGGACGGCTTTCGCTGGGCCGGCGTCCACCAGGTCAGCATGAAAAAGCAGTGGCCGGACTGGACGCCGCCGTCGCAAATGCTGAAACGGTTGCCCGATCTGCCGCGCCACATGGAAGGCGGGCCGGAGAACCCGCTCGGCGCCCGCGCCATGTATCTCGGCTCCTCGCTTTATCGCATTCATGGCTCGAACGAGGAAGAGACGATCGGCGGAGCCAACTCATCGGGCTGTTTCCGCATGACCAATACCGACGTGATCGACCTCTATGACCGCGTCAAGGTTGGCACCACGGTGATCGTCAAGCTTTGAGGACAGCGTTTTCGGGGTAGCGGGTTTGTTGCTGCCTTACGAATGGCCTGTTTCGGCCAGCACCTGCTGAACGCGCTCTGTCAGCGGCTGCCAGTCGGCTCGCGCGACAGGTTCTTCTGCGCCAGTTCGTCGAGGTAATCCTGCCAGTTGCGCCGATACTCGCGGCCGAGTTCGTGCAGATAGTCCCAGCTGAAGATGCCGGTCGAGTGCAGGTCGTCGAAAACGAGCCGCACGGCATAATTTCCGACCGGCTGCACTTCAAGAATCATAACATTTTTCTTGCCGGGTACGGTTTTGCGCTCGTCCGGCGAATGGCCCTGGACTTCCGCACTGGGGCTTTTAACCCGTAGATATTCCGCCGGCAGGTCGAAGCGCTGGCCATCGCCAAAACTGACTGTCAGGGTCTTGCGGTCCTTGTGCAGACGAAGCTCCGTCGGCCACATAGCGGCATCGGTCATTGTCATTTTGCCCGGCTGATGGATTTGCATAGTGTTACGTATTGCGGCTCGCCACAATGGCGGGCTTAGAAGTTTAAAGCCGCGGCCGCGGGCCGCGACAACGGTGCCACAAGGAGAAGCTTCGTGACCCGAGTCCCCCTCACTTTGGCCGTCAGCGAATACGACCATGTCACCGATCTGGTCAGCGGCCGGGTGCCGGTGGAAGGCGTCGATCTCACCTGCCTCACCCTGCAGATCGAGGAGATCTTCTTTCGCGCTTTCGTTTACCGCGATTTCGATGCCTCGGAAGTTTCCATGGCCAAACTGTGCTCGACGATCTCGCAGGGCGACAATTCGCTGGCGGCCATCCCGGTCTTTCCCTCGCGGGTGCCGCGGCATTCCTCCATCTACATCCGCCGCGACGGGCCGGTGAAAGACCCGTCCGATCTTGCCGGACGCAAAGTCGGCCTGCCGGAATGGGCGCAGACGGCGGCGGTCTATTCGCGCGGACTGCTCGTGCACCACTATGGCATCCCGCTCACCGCCATCGAGTGGGTGCAGGCCGGCGTCGATCAGCCGGGGCGCACCGAAAAGGTAAAGCTCAATCTTCCGGCGGGCGTGAAGCTGACACCGCGGCCGGACAAGAGCCTGAACGAGATGCTGATCTCGGGCGAGGTCGACGCCATCCTTAGTGCGCACGCGCCCTCTTCCTTCGATGAGGGTCACCCGAATATCGGCCGGATGTTCGAGGATTTCCTCGCGGTGGAAATGAATTACGTCAAGCAGACCGGGATATTTCCGATCATGCATGCGGTCGCGATCCGCCGCGATGTGGTCGAACGCCATCCCTGGATCGCGATGAATCTGTTCAAGGCTTTTGAGGAAGCAAAAAACCGCAGCGTGGCGCGTATGCAGGCGATCACCTCGACGACGGTGCCGATCCCCTGGTGTTACGAATTTGCACGGCGCGCGAAGACGGTGTTCGGCGATGACCCATGGCCCTACGGCATCGAGGCCAACCGCCAAACGCTCGACGCCTTCCTGCAATACGCGCACGAGCAGGGTGTCTGCCACCGCCGGCTCACGCCGGAGGACCTGTTTTTGCCCCAGGTGCAGAAAAGCTTCCGCGTCTGATCCGAACTATTCAGCAAGCATTCACGTTAGACCTGTCATTTCAGATCACGCGGTCTTCGAGCGCACGCTGAAAATTACCTCAGCATGATCTTGATCAGCTTTATTGGTGCAGTCATGCTGCACGCGAGACATTTCTATTGAATCATTGGAGATAATGATGTCCAGCAAGTACTTCCTCGCTCTGGCGCTTTTCCTGCTGACGATCCTGCCGGCCGCTACCAGCGCACAGGCGCAGGCGCAGCAATGGGTGCAGCTCGGCTGCCGCGACGTCGACCTCAATCTCGACCGCGATGTGATCCAGGTGGGCGCCCGGGATGGCCGCTTTAGTGCCCTCCGCCTGCGCGCGGCCGGTAACGCCGTGCAGATGCTCGACCTCAAGGTGGTGTATGCCAACGGCAACCCAGATGACATTCCGGTGCGGGCGCGGATTCGGCAGGGCGGGACGAGCGGTGCGCTCGATCTGCGCGGGGCCGATCGGCCGATCGATCGGATCGAGATGATCTATGCGCGGGTGCCGAACTTCCGCGGGCGCGCCCGTATTTGTGCCGAGGGGCGTCAAGCGCAGGCGGCGGCGGCCGGCTGGGTGCGACTCGGCTGCCGCGACGTCAACCTCAACCTCGACCGCGACGTCGTTGAAGTGGATCGCCGCGATGGGCGCTTTAGCGCCATCCGGCTGCGCGCGGACGGCAACGCCGTGCGAGTCCTGGATCTCAAGGTGATCTACGGCAACGGCGAGCCGGATGATATTCCGGTACGGGCGCGGATTCCTCAGGGCGGGACCAGCGGCGTGCTCGACCTGCGCGGGCGCGACCGCGGGATCGACCGCATCCAGATGATCTATGCGCGGGTGCCGAATTTCCGCGGCCGCGCCCGCATCTGCGTGGATGGCCGAACGGCCTAGCGGGAGAGCACTAAGGAGCGGCGGCCTAGCGGATCGGCGGCGCGTATTGGATGCCGCCGGCGCTCCATAGCTGGTTCATGCCGCGCGGAATGCCGAGCTTCGAGCCGGTGCCGAGATTGCGCTCGAAGACCTCGCCGTAATTTCCGACGTGGCGGATGATGCGCGCGGCCCAATCCCTGGTGAGGCCGAGTTCCTCACCATAGGCGCCCTCGGTGCCGACGAGGCGCATGACCTCAGGCTTGGTGGATTTCATCGCCTCGTCGATATTCTTCGTCGTGACGCCGAGCTCTTCCGCGTTGAGCATGGCGTAGACCGTCCATTTGACGATCAGCAGCCAGTCGTCGTCCTTTTGCCGCACCACCGGCGCCAGCGGCTCTTTCGAGATCATGTCCGCCAGGATGACATGGTCGTCCGGCTTCGCGAGCTTGATGCGCTGGGAGTAAAGCTGCGACACGTCGGTGGTGAGGACATCGCAACTGCCCGACTCGTAGGCTTTGTCCGCGTCGTCCGCGCGCGCAAACTTCATCTCCTGATACTTGATGTTGTTGGCGCGGAAATAGTCCGCGAGATTGAGCAATGTCGTCGTGCCGTCCTGCACGCAAACCTTCTTGCCGTCGAGCTCCAGGCTGGAATCGATGTTGAGCGCCTTGCG
>JAXDOO010000228.1:0-6170 GCA_034668865.1 Alphaproteobacteria bacterium | reverse complement strand
AGCAGCCGTCGCGGCGGCCGCCGCGCCCGAACCACTGCCCGTTGTGGAAGCGCCGAGCCTCCAGGCGGTGGCGGAACTGCCGAAGCTCGAACCCAATCCCGAGCCCGCGCCGTCGACCTCGCCGCTGCGCGATAAGCTGCTCGACGCCAAGGTGCGCCTGCACCGCCGGCTGATCGAAGAGGTCAATCTCTCCGCGCTGGAGAAGCTTTCGGAAGACGAGATGCGCCAACAGATCCAGCAGCTCGTCACCCGATATATTCTCGTCGAGCGGCTGGCGCTTAACACCGAGGAGCTCAACGGGTTTGTTTCCGAGATCCTGGACGAAATGACCGGGCTCGGTCCGCTCGAGCCGCTGCTCAAGGATCCGAGCATCGCCGATATTCTGATTAACGGCCACGAATGCGTTTACGTCGAGCGCGGCGGCGTGCTCGAGCCTTGCCCGGTGCGCTTCAAGGACGAGGCGCATCTGCTGCGCATCATCAACAAGATCGTTGCTGCGGTCGGCCGCCGCGTGGATGAATCGCACCCGATGTGCGACGCGCGCCTGCTCGACGGCTCGCGCGTCAACGTGGCGGTGCGGCCCATCGGCGTCGACGGCCCACTGGTTTCCATCCGCAAATTCTCCAAGAAGCCGTTCAGCCTCAACAAGCTGATCGACGTCGGCGCGCTGCGGCCGCAGATGGCAGAGGTGCTGGCGGCGGCGGTGAAAGCGCGTGTCACCACCATCATTTCCGGCGGCACCGGTTCCGGCAAGACCACCATGCTCAACGCGCTCTCGGCCTTTATTTCCGAGAAGGAGCGGCTGCTCACCATTGAAGACGCGGCCGAGCTGCAGCTGCAGCAACCGCATGTCGGCCGCATGGAAACCCGGCCACCGAATATCGAAGGCAAAGGTGAGATCCGGCAGCGCGAACTGGTGAAGAACGCGCTGCGGATGCGTCCCGACCGCATCATTCTTGGCGAGTGCCGCGGCGAGGAAGCCTTCGATATGTTGCAGGCGATGAACACCGGCCACGAAGGCTCAATGGCCACCATCCACGCCAATACGCCACGCGATGCCATCTCCCGCCTGGAGCAGATGATCGGTATGGCGGGCCTGCCGATGACGGTAGCCTCGATCCGCGGACAGATTGCAGGCGCCATTCAATTGATCGTGCAGCTGTCGCGTCAGTCCGACGGCAAGCGCAAGGTTACCAGCATCGCCGAGATCACCGGCCTGGAAGGCGACATCATCCAGATGCAGGAGATCTTTAAATATGTCCGCACCGGCACGGCGGCGGACGGGGCGGTACAGGGCCATTTCGTCGCGACCGGCGTGCGACCGCGCTTCCTGGCCGATCTGGTGAATCAGGGCATCAAGATCCCCGGCAGCTATTTCGACCCGGGACAGCCGCTGTGACCTCGTTCTTCGATTTCAGTCCGATCTATCTGGTTTACCTCCTGGCGGCCGCCTCCGCGGTCTTCTTGTTCGAGGCGGTGTATTTTCTCTGCTTCTCCAGCGCGTCCTACCGTGACAACGTCAATCGGCGCCTGCGGCTGATGCATAACAAGGTGGATCGCGAAACCATCCTGATCCAGCTGCGGCATGAGCGCGGCCTTACCAGCGGCGGCGATTATCGCCTGTCGTTCGAATGGCTCAATCGCCTGGTGCTGCAATCCGGGCTTTCGCTGGGCATCGGCAAGCTTGTGCTCTTCGCGGCGATCGCTGCGCTGATGGCCTTTGGCGTCGCGTTCGTCGTTCGCGGCAACCTCCTGCAAGCCCTGATGGTCGGACTGTTCTGCAGCACCGCCCTGCCCTATCTCGTGCTGCGCATTTTGCGCGGGAGGCGGCAGAAGAAATTCGCGGTGCAGTTTCCCGACTCGATCGACATTATCGTGCGCAGCCTGCGCGCCGGCCATCCCGTGCCAATCGCAATCGCTATGGTGGCGCGCGAGCAGCCTGACCCGATGGGATCGGAATTCGGCATCGTCGCCGACGAGATCACCTATGGCGCCGACCTGGAGACGGCGATGCGCAATCTCTACTACCGTGTCGGCCAGGACGACTTGCCGTTGTTCGTGACCGCCGTGGCAATTCAGTCCTCCACTGGCGGTAATCTCGGCGAGATCCTGGAGAACCTTTCAAAGGTCATCCGCGACCGCTTCAAGATGCGCCGCAAGATTCGCGCGCTCGCGTCGGAGGGCCGCGCTTCCGCGCTGATCCTTTCCTCGCTGCCGATCGCGATGTTCCTGATCATCAACGTGGTAACGCCGAATTTCTATAGCGAGGTGTGGCATCACGACCTCACCAAGATCGCGCTGATCGCTGCCGGCTGCTGGATGGGCATCGGGAATTTCATCATGTACCGCCTTGTCAACTTTAAGATCTGAGCCATGAATATTGGACCTGACCTTTTTGGAGGCCTGCTCGGCGGTCCGCAGATGATGCTGGCTTTGATGATTTTTCTCGCCACCGCCACGCTGGCTTTCTCAGTGATGGCAGGCCTCCGCGTGCGTGGTGAAGTCAAGCGGCGCGCCGCTGGAATTAGAGGGCGGGGGGAGCAAGACCAGCAAGAGCGGGGGCGGTCGCTGCGCCACTCCAGCATCAAAGCGGCAAAACGGCTACTGGACTACACGACTAAGCACTATTCCGCCGGCGACAACAAAGATATGAAAGTGCTGCGCCGGCGGCTGCTGCAGGCAGGTATTTATGATCCGCGCGCCGTGGGATTTTTCTTCCTGGCGCGTACCGGGCTCGCTGTCGGGCTCTCTTTCGGCGTCTTCTTGTGCGCGCCGGCATTGACCTCGGCATCGGGATCCACGCTGTGGATGATGGTGATAGCCGCCGGCTTCGCAGGCTATGTTGGGCCGAGCTTCTATCTCGATCGGCGCGTCAAAGCTCGCAAGGCGGAGCATCAGTCGGGCTTTCCCGATTTCATGGACCTGCTGGTGGTTTGCGCCGATTCCGGCCTGAGCATGGAAGCGGCGTTGACACGCGTCGGTAACGAGTTGACGGATTCCTATCCGTCACTTTGCGCCAATATCCACATGACCAACCTGGAAATCCGCGCTGGGCGCACATTGACGGAGGCGCTTGAGCATTTGGCTGACCGGTTGGGCCTGCCAGAAGCACGCTCCTTTGCCACCCTGATCCAGCAATCGACAGAGCTCGGGTCAAGCATCACCGAAGCGCTACGGGTCTATAGCGATG
Organism: Alphaproteobacteria bacterium; assembly: GCA_034668865.1. Lineage (GTDB taxonomy): Bacteria > Pseudomonadota > Alphaproteobacteria > Rhizobiales > Xanthobacteraceae > CANKHA01. The sequence goes on along the minus strand of JAXDOO010000228.1, from coordinate 2,980 downwards.
ACATGCGACACAAGCGCCTCTCGCGCGCCGAGGAGAAGGCTTATGCGCTGCCGGCCAAGCTTTCGATTCCAATGATGGTCTGCATCTTCCCGGTGATATTCGTCGTCATCCTATTGCCTGTCGTTGTACGGCTATCCACCGGCCAGTACTAAATCCTGGATCTGGCGAGCTTGTTAGCGGCCTGGCGCCCACTCCCGCCCACATTGGCGATAAAATATTAACCACCCTGTCCTAGGGTCGATTGTCGGGTTGCTTCCGCTCCCCGCGGAAAGCCGCGCGCGTGCGCTCGCCGCTTAGGCGAAACCGATGCGGCCAGGGCGCGTTGATGAAACGACTACGCGTATTTTTCATTGTCGCCGGTGCGCTGGTCTGGCTTCCCGGCTGCACCTCCGCCAAATTTGCAGACATGTACAAGCCGGCCAACGGCGCGACGGAAGCGAATGCATCCGCTGATCCTGAACCGACCGGAACGACGCCGGAGGGTGCCACCGGCGAGGGGCAAACGGCCACGGGGCTGCTCGGCGCGGATCCGAAAGACGATCTCAGCCTCGGCAAGCAGCATTTTCGGCAAGAGAATTATGGCCTCGCTGAGCACTATTTCCGCCGCGCGGCGGAAACCCATCCGCGCGACGCCGAAGCCTGGCTCGGGCTGGCGGCAGCTTATGATCGGCTACGTCGCTTCGAATTGGCCGACCGCGCCTACAAGCAGGTGATCGCCATCGTCGGCCCCTCGCCCGAGGTACTCAACAATCTGGGCTATTCTTATATCCTGCGCGGAGACTATGCTCGCGCTCGCACTAAATTGGCGGAGGCGCGGGCGCTCGACCCGAAGAGTCCCTACATCCTCAACAACATCAAACTGCTGGAAGAAAGCTCCAGCAAGGGCAAGTCAGTCCAGCGCTAGTGCGTGCTGGCGATGCCTGCCAAGCCTTGATCCGGGACGCAATCCGGCCAGCCGATAACATGCAATACCTGCGCGCAAATTAGCGCGGCGCGTCCTCAAGCTGGTCGAACCAGTCGAACCCGATCTCTTTGAAGATGCGATTGCTGATGACGATCAGCCGCGCTTCGGTCTCGGCGAAATGCTGGTGTGTAACGAATGGCGGGACATAGATGAAGTCGCCGCGCTTCCACTCAAACTTCTTCGGCGTGTCTTCCCACTGCCATTCGAATTCTTCGATGCAGTCAAACTTAAAGTCCCAATGCAGGTCGTAGCCTGAGCCTTCGGCCACGAAGATCACTTCTTCCCACATATGTCGGTGCTTGCCGGATCTTTCACCCGACTTGATGAACTGCATATAGGCCTCAACGCACATCTCTGGCGTGTTCATCTTGTGATGAATGAGATGCTTGATATAGCCATCGGCAGATTGCTCGAACGGCATCTGTTCGGAAGTGATCACGTTCGGACGCTTGACATAATCCGCGCGGAATTCAGCGGAGGCTGCGACGTCTTCAGCGCGGTAGCTGACGGTGCCCGCGCCGACCTCGGCGTAGTCTTTTTCGTGGAGAGCTTTTGCCATTGCTTTCGGCTCGCTTACAGGTCGGTTGGCGGCTGGAAGTTTTCGTTGCCCTTGGCCGGAGTCGTCGGCGGAAAGGACACGATCTTCTGGAACACCAGGTTCATGAAGTGGAATAGCGGCTTGGCCTTAAACACCAACAGCAGGCATTCATTGTTCGGATCGTCATTGAAATGCTGATGCACGCAGCCGTTCTCGACGATCATGATATCGCCGGCCTTCCAAGGAATATGCCGGCCATCATGCACGTCATGGCCGCGTCCCTTGATGACATAGAACACCGCGCTGTTGAGATGCCCGTGCTTCTGCCCATAGGCGCCCGGCGCATAGACCTCGATATGGGTCTCGATCGACTGCGCCACATTGGCATGCTGCGGGCTGATGATGTGTTTGCCGTATAGCTCCGGACCGCCCTTCCATGGGCTCTTGCTGGCGGAATAGATGCGCGGCTGATCCATCAGCGATTTGTAGAGATCGCTATAGGTGCCCGCGAGCTCGCGCACGAAGACGCGCTTCTTGGCCCAGCGGTCCCACTTCTCGGAACCGGGCAGCGATTCATCATGGCTAGGCTGGTTATGGCCGGGGCCGGCCACGGCCGCCGTCTTGTCGTAAAGGCCTGTCATTCCCGACTGCTCCCTGGGAGAAAACCCTCCGAGCTGATGTGTCACGAGGGCTTATATATTCTTGGCGGCAATCTAGCCAAGGCTGGCGGCAAATGCACCGGCAATCGACCGCCTTCGATCCAGCGGCGATCAAGTCTCGATGAAGACTTTGTCGCCTTCCACCATGGTCCGGTAGGTCTTGACCGGGATCATGCAGGGCGGATCCACCACTTCGCCGGTTTTGATGTTGAACGAGCCGTTGTGGAAATTGCACTCCACAATATCACCGTCGATATAGCCCTCGTGCAGCAAACCGGGGCCGTGGGTGCAAAGATCGTCGGTGACGTAGAATTGGCCGTTGAGATTGAATACGGCCAGCGCAAGTCCTTCCTTGTCAACCCGGATGGCCTCGCCTTCGGCAACTTCATCGACGTTACAGAGTTCTATTTTCGTGGACATGACGCTCTTGACGCTCTTGATTGTTGCTTCGGGACGGGTGTAGAAACGTATTCTAATATGGAACGCTGTTCCGTATATAGGAACACGGCGGTCACGGTTCCCTATAGTTTGAAGCAGGGTCGACCCCGCTTTTCAACCGCCTCCGCGTTCCTAATGCATACCGCCGCGCAGGCGGCCGTCGTAGGAGGACGCTGTGCTTCGCCAAGAACAAAACGAACTGGTTAGCCGCACCGGCCCCGGCACGCCCATGGGGCAACTCTTTCGCAGCTATTGGATCCCGGCGCTGCTGGCGGAGGAATTGCCCGAAAATGAATGCCCGCCTGTGCGGGTGAAGATTCTGTCCGAGCGTCTGCTCGCCTTCCGCGATACCGAGGGCAAGTATGGCCTCATTGACGAATT
>JAXDOO010000227.1:0-23215 GCA_034668865.1 Alphaproteobacteria bacterium | reverse complement strand
CAGCGTTTCCGCACGTTCCTGGACACTAAACGGGAAGCCGCGCAGGACGTGGAGCAGGCCGTGCGCGGCATCATTGCCCAGGTGCGGCAGGACGGCGACCGCGCGCTCTTCGAGCTGACCAAAAAGTTCGACCGAATGGATCTCTCCAAGACCGGGCTGCGGGTATCGCAGGCGGAGATCGACGGCGCAGCGGCGCAATGCGGCGCGGCGGCGCTCGATGCGCTGAAGCTCGCGCGCGAACGGATCGAGGTTTATCACCGCCGCCAAGTGCCGAAGGACGAGCGCTCGACCGATGCGCTCGGCGTCGAGCTCGGCTCGCGCTGGACCGCGATCGAGGCGGTCGGCCTTTACGTGCCTGGTGGCACTGCGGCCTATCCGTCTTCCGTGCTGATGAATGCGGTGCCGGCAAAAGTTGCGGGCGTGCCGCGCCTGGTCATGGTCGTGCCCACGCCGGACGGCAAGCTCAATCCTCTCGTGCTAGCGGCCGCGAAGCTGGCGGATGTCGATGAGGTCTATCGCATCGGCGGCGCGCAGGCGGTGGCGGCGCTGGCCTACGGTACCGAAACAATCGCACCGGTGGCGAAGATCGTTGGGCCAGGCAATGCCTATGTGGCAGCGGCCAAGCGGCTGGTCTTCGGCAAAGTCGGCATCGACATGATCGCCGGGCCGTCGGAGGTTCTGGTGCTGGCAGACCGCGAGGGCCATCCAGACTGGATCGCGGCCGACCTTTTGGCGCAGGCAGAACACGATGTCGGCGCGCAATCCATTTTGATTACCGACGATGCGTCTCTCGCCGATGCGGTCGAGAAAGCGTTGGAGCGTCAGCTTAGACGCTTACCGCGGGAAGTGATCGCGAGCGCGTCTTGGCGTGATTTCGGCGCCATCATTCTTGCGCGCAGCCTTGATGAGGCTGTTCCGCTGGTGGATGCCGTTGCGCCCGAGCACATCGAGATCGTCGCGAGTAACGCCGAGGAATTGGCCAAGCGCATCCGCAACGCCGGCGCGATCTTTCTCGGCGCACATACGCCGGAAGCTATCGGCGACTATGTAGCAGGTTCCAACCACGTGCTGCCGACAGCGCGCTCAGCGCGCTTTTCCTCCGGCCTGGGCGTGCTCGACTTCATGAAACGCACTTCGATTCTTAAATGCAGCCCCGAGTCCTTGCGTGCACTTGCGCCCGCCGCCATTGCGCTCGGTGAAGCCGAAGGGTTGGACGGCCATGCGCGGTCGGTCGCGATCCGCCTCAATCCGCGATGAGTCGCAAGCCAGCCAAAAGCAAGGCGCATTGTTTGGTCGAGGTCACTCTCGACGAAAACTCGATCAGCCGGTCCAATCCGGATGTCGAGCACGAGCGCGCGGTCGCAATCTACGATCTGCTTGAAGAAAACAGCTTTGCGCCGGAAGGCCACAAAGGCGGGCCTTACACGCTGCAGCTCAGCATTGCGGAAAACCGCCTGCTGTTCAACATCAAGACCGCCAAAGGCGAGGCGGTGATGGCGCATCTGCTGTCGATGACGCCGTTCCGGCGGATCGTGAAAGACTATTTCATGATCTGCGACAGCTATTACCAGGCCATCCGCACCGCAACGCCTGATCGCATCGAAGCCCTCGACATGGGCCGGCGCGCGATTCATGACGAAGGCTCCAGGCTCCTGATTGAGCGGCTCAAGCGTAAGGTAAAAGTGGATTTCGACACCGCGCGGCGACTGTTCACGCTGATTTGCGTGCTGCATTGGAGAGGCTAAGCGGTGGACGCCGACGATAAACCGCCGAACTCCGTGCTGTTCGCCTGCGGACTGAATTCGCTGCGCTCGCCCATGGCGGCGCACCTCTTCGGCCATCTGATCGGGCCGAGCGTGCCGGTGCGCTCCGCCGGTGTGCAGAAAGCCGATCTCGATCCCTTTGCCGTCGCCGCCATGGCGGAAATCGGGCTCGACATCGGCGATCACCGGCCGGTCACTTTCGAGGAACTGGAGGATCTGGAAGGGCTCGATTTCGACCTGATCGTCACGCTATCGCCCAAGGCGCACCACAAGGCGCTGGAACTGACACATCGGCTCAACGCAGCCGTGGAATATTGGCCGACAGCGGATCCGTCGGTGATCGAAGGCAGCCGCGAGCAGCGCATGCATGGCTATCGCGAGCTGCGCGAACAGCTTGCCAAGCGTATCCTCGACCGCTTCGGCCCCGCGCACAGCCACAACGACTAAAACTAACTCTTTTGCATGTCTGGACTTGACCCGCATATCGGGTTTACCCGATATGCCCACTAATGGTGCGGAGCTCGGATGTATCCGAGTTCCGATGCATTGGTCTTCATGTTCGTGTTACCAGGATGTTGCCGGATGTTGCCCGGCAATGACGAGAAAAAACGTCAGGTTTTTGCAATCATGATCGGCCGGCCCAAACTTGTGCTCGCTTCCGGCTCTCCCCGCCGGCTGAGCCTAATCAATCAGGCCGGGATCGAACCGGACGCATTGCGCCCGGCCGATATCGACGAAGTGCCGAAGCGGGGTGAGCTGCCGCGGGCCCTGGCCACGCGGCTCGCGCGCGGCAAAGCGGAAGCGGCGCTCAACCAGGTGCGGCTCGACGACGAATTGCGCGGCTCCTACATCCTGGCGGCGGACACCGTGGTTGCGGTGGGCCGGCGCATCCTGCCGAAGGCGGAATTGCTGGACGAAGCCGCGCAATGCCTGCGTTTGCTGTCCGGACGCAACCATCACGTCTATTCCGGCATCTGCTTGGTCACCCCGAAGGAGACATTCCGGCAGCGGCTGGTGGACACGCGGGTGCGGTTCAAGCGGCTCTCCGACGAGGACATCGAAGCTTATCTCGCGTCCGGCGAATGGCGCGGCAAGGCCGGCGGTTATGCCGCGCAAGGCATCGCCGGCTCCTTCATCGTCAAGATGGTCGGCTCCTATACCAATGTCGTCGGCCTGCCGCTTTACGAGACGGTCTCGCTGCTGTCGGGAGAGGGATTTCCCATCCGCTTCGGCTGGCTTAATGCGCTAGCCGTCTGATCGCTGCTTGATCCGCTGAGCTTCGGGATTTATCTGCGCCTTATGGCCAAGGCTCACAAACCAAGTTCGACGCTCTGTGCGATCTGCGGCAAACCCGTGGAGGAGCGCTTCAAGCCGTTCTGCTCGGCACGCTGCGCCGACGTCGATCTGAACCGCTGGCTCTCGGGCCGCTATGTGATTCCCGGCGCGGAAACGCCGGAGGACGACGAGGAGCAGCGGCCAGCACGCCCCGATAAGGACGCCGATTAAGCCGTCGATCTATCGGGGAAGCCGGTCGGCCACATGTTCATGCCTTCCGGAGCAGCGACCAGAAGTCGCCGAAGGCCGGCCGATCGGTGATCGTGCTCGCGATGGCGAACAGTTTCCTCGCGGCGTCCTCGTTGATGGTCATTGTCGCGCAATCCATGAACTTCCCCTCGACCTGCGCCTTGGTCAAAGGTACTTGCGTCGAGCCGATCGGATAATCGCGCTGCTCCTGGAAACTGGTTCCGTCCTTGAGCGTGATCTTCACCCGGGTCGGGTTGCCCCAATCGTCGCTGAGTTGCGGGTCGGCGCTGGCGGTCACGAGCCCCGCCATCGTCTTCACGCGCGGATCATTGAGCCCTTCCTTGGAGAAGGCCTTGATCTTGAGATTGCCGTGGACGAGTGCATAGCCGATCACAAAGGCCGCCGAGAATTTCGCCGACTCGACGTCGGCCGGATACTTGGTGTTGACGCGCTTGGCGCTCGAGGGCGACATCCAGCAATGGATGTTGCTGATCTCGCTTGCGCGCGCGCCGATCTTCTCGCGCAACATCAATGCGGCATCGATCGCAGTGTGACCGCGGCCGCCGCAAGCATAATACTTGATGCTGTAGCCCGACTCCTTAAGGTCCCAGCGATTGCCGAGATCGCTGAAGGGCGCGTAGTCGACCTTCAGCGCCCGCGCGAAGCTTGCGTAATAGCCGTTGTCGCCTTCGAAGGCCGCGGGGCTGGAGGTGAATCCCTTGCTTGCAAGCGTTGCGGCCAGCACGCCGCTGCGCGCGCCGTTGCCGACATGCAGTGGCTTGGTCATGGTGCCGTAATTGATCGGCAATCCGGCGACAAGCGACGTGCTGATGCCGATGGCATGCGCCACCTGTTCGACCGGGAGCTTCATCAGCTTCGCGCAAGCCGCCGCGGCGCCGATCCCGCCAACCACGCCGGCGGCCTGCCAGCCGCCGCCGTTGCTCAGCTTCGGGGCCGAACGCCCGACACGCGCGCACACTTCGGCGCCGACGATGAAAGCGCCGATAAATTCAGCCGGCGTCGCATTCGTCGCTTCCGCAACCGCAAGCAGCGCGGGAATGACCGGCGCTGCGGTCTGCCCGCTGATGTAGCTGAAGTCATAGTCCATGGCATGGCTGGAGACGCCATTGGCTAGCGCCGCGAGCTGCGGTGAGGCGCGCACGGAACTACCGATGATGGTGCAGCTGGGTGCGGAGCCTTCCGCCTTCACCATCTCGGCAGCGATATGCGCCACCTCCTCGTGGCTGCCGGCGACCGCGACGCCGACGGTGTCCACGAACGCCAGGCGTGCCAACTCGACAACCTCAGGGGGTACCTGCTTGAGATCGAAAGCGACGACGAATTCCGCCAGCATCTGGCGCAATTGCTGCCCGGGGATCGGGGCAGCCTTGCCGCCTCCCGAGTCCTGTGCTTTTGCGCCGCCCCCGCTGCCGCTCATCAGTGCCAGCGCGCCAGAGCCTGCCAGAAAGAGCCGCCTGCCGAATGCGTAGGTATGATCCTTGCTATCCATCGCCGTGCCCCCGTTGGATTTTGCCGGATTGTCTTCATCCGAATGAACATGGCTCCCGCGGTTGAAGAGCCCTAGAAGCTGACCATGTCGATCTTGGTTAGTGTCACCTTGTCGGCGATACGCGCGGCGGTAGACAGGTGCCATGCCGTATACAATTCTGGAAAGCGGTCGTCGGAGGACATCCCGTCCACCGGCACCACCACGTTAAATCCGCGCAGCGCCGCCGCGCCGGCTGTATGCAGCACGGAGGTTTGCGCCTGCGTACCGGCCGCGATCAGAGTTCTGATGCCTTTGGCTTTCAGCGTCTGCTCCAGGTCGCTGCCGATAAACTTGTCCGGGCCGAGCGCGGGCAAGATGGTTTCTCCCGGCGCAGGCCCAAGCTCCTGCAGGATGCTGGCCGGTGTCGCACCCGCGCCCGCGATGCTGTAGATCACCAGCGCCCCTTTCGCGCGAGCATCAGCGACCAGTTTCGCGATTTTCGGAACCGAGGCAGCGCAGCGCGGGCGGCGTTCCTTGCTGCAGGTCTGGGTGGTGAAGTCCATCACCAGCAATGCGGCCTGCTTGGCGTCTACCTGGGCCGGCTTCAGCTGCGGCGGTGCAGGAAGCTTGGCCTCGCTCCATTCATCGACAATGGTCTGCGCGGCGAGTGGCGGGGCCGCAAGAAAATTCACAACGAAAAGCGCTGCCAGCATGCGCGCAATTCCGTAGTTCGGAATTCCTGTCTGTTGCATCGGGCGCCCTAGATTAGCGACAACCCTAGCATCCGCTTGGCCGCAAGGCGAATAACGCGCTGCGGCAGCGCACAAAAAGTCGATTTGGACAAAAGGTTGCGCTGGCAGGAGGCCCGTTTTACTCTGCGACAAGCCTCAGCAATATCCAGGGAAATGGGACCAGCGGAAGGAAACAATATGAACGTCGCCACCCAGGTAAAAACCAATAACGCCTTCGAGATTGTCCCCCTGACCAAGCATATCGGCGCGGAGCTGCGCGGCATCGACCTGCGCACCAAGCCGGACGATGCGACCATCAAGGCGATCTACCAGGCTTGGCTCGACCATCTCGTCATCATCTTCCCCGAGCAGAAGTTGTCGCAGGAAGACCTCGTGCGCGTCACCGGCTACTTCGGCGAGATCGGGGACCTACATCGCCCGCCGAAATACCGCCCGCCGGGGCAGGCTCGCTTGCTGCCCGGGATCATGATGATCTCCAATATCCGCGAGAACGGCGAGCCGATCGGCGCCTTGCCGGATGGCGAGATGATGTTCCACCACGACATGATTCATGCCGAGGTGCCGAGCAAGGCGACGATGCTTTATTCCGTGGAGATACCCTCCACGGGCGGCAATACTCTATTCGCCAGCGGCTATGCCGCCTATGAAACGCTGGATCGGGCGATCCGCAACAAGCTGGAAGGCCGCAAAGCGCTACACCATTACAACTACGGCTCGGTGCAGAAGGGCGATAACAAGGGCACCGAAGCCTTTGCCGAATGCGTGCATCCAGTATTCCGCACCCACGAAGACACCAAGAAGAAGGCGGTTTACGTCAACCGCCTGATGACGGTGAAAGTGGTGGACATGCCGGAGAAGGAAAGCGACGAGCTGCTCGCCGCGGTCTATGACCACGCGGAGAAGAAGGAGTTCATCTACGAGCATGAATGGCGCCTGGGCGACCTTCTCCTCTGGGACAATCGCTGCTCGTCGCATGCGCGCACCGACTTCCCCTCGACTGAGCGCCGCCTGATGCTGCGCACCACGGTAAAGGGCTCGGTGCGGCCTTCTTGAGCGACACGGGCTACGATTACATCATTGTCGGGGCAGGATCGGCCGGCTGCGTGCTGGCAAACCGCCTGAGCGAGGACGGCGCTGCGCGCGTTCTGCTGCTGGAAGCCGGCGGTCGCGACTGGTCGCCGCTCATCCACATTCCGCTCGGCCTTGGCAAGTTGCACGAATACGGGCTGTTCGACTGGGGCTATCACACCGAGTCCGAGCCCGGTCTGAACAACCGCAGCATTGAAGCCACGCGCGGCAAGGTGTTGGGCGGCTCATCCTCGATCAATGTGATGGCCTATACGCGCGGCAATGCCGGCGATTACGACCGCTGGGCGCAGAAAGGCGCGCGCGGTTGGTCCTACGCGGAAGTGCTGCCTTACTTCAAACGCGGCGAGAAATGGGAAGGCGGCGCGAGCAAATACCGCGGTGGCGACGGCCCGGTAGGAACCGAATTCGCCAAGACCCAGGACCCGCTCTACACCGCCTGGATCGAAGCCGCCAAAGCGGCCGCCATTCCTTACACCGAGGACTACAACGCAAAACAGCAGGAAGGCTTCGGCCGCAGTCAATACACCATCCGCGACGGACGCCGCTCATCCTCGGCTGCGGCTTATCTGAAGCCGGCGCGCGGGCGGAAAAATCTTACTATCGACACCGCCGCGCATGCGACTCGCATCCTGATGCAGGGCACCCGCGCCACCGGCGTGGAATATCTCCACAGAGGCAATCTCAAGCGCGTGCAGGCGGCGCGTGAGGTCGTTGTCGCAAGTGGCACCTTCAATACGCCGCAGCTCTTGATGCTCTCGGGCATCGGTCCGGCGGCGCATCTGCGCGAGCACAGCATCAGGACGCTCGTGGACTTGCCAGTAGGAAAGAATCTGCAGGATCATCTCGCCGTGCTGATCATGTTCGCGCGGAAGGACTTCAGCGCCTTCCATGGCGAAATGCGCTTCGACCGCATGGCGCGCAGCATGATCCAGGCCTATTGCTTCGGCACCGGGCCGGGCACCGTGGTGCCGGGTGGACTGCATGCCTTCATCAAGTCGCGCCCCGAACTGGCAGTGCCTGACATCGAGTTCATGTTCCGCGGATTGCCTACTCACGCCCATCTCTGGTTTCCGTGGGTGAAGAAGCCCTATGTCGACGGCTATGGCATTCGCCCCACGCTGCTGCATCCGGACAGTCGGGGAGAAATCCGGCTGCGCTCGGGCGACCCGCGCGCGTCCATGCGTATCCATTACAACTTCTTTTCCGCACCGCACGACCTGTCGCGCCTGCGCGAAGGCTTTAAGCGCGCGCGTGAGGTGGCCTATCAGAAACCGCTCGATCCCTATCGCGGTACCGAGACAACGCCGGGCGAACAGGTGAAAAGCGACGCCGAGATCGATGCCTATATTCGTCAAACCGCCATCACCGCGCATCATCCCGCCGGCACTTGCCAGATGGGGACGAGCCCCGAAAGTGTGCTCGATCCGGAGCTGCGGGTGCGGGGGATCGAAGGCCTGCGGGTGGTGGATGCCTCGGCCATGCCGGATATGATCTCGGCTCATATTAATGCCTGCGTGCTGATGCTGGCGGAGAAGGCTTCAGATATGATCCGGGGCAGGGCGCCTTTACCGGCGGAGCCGGGTCTATAAGGAAACAACAATGAACGTCGAAGCGGTGGGAGGTCTGAAGGCGGGCGGGATGACGCGGGAGGAGGCGCTGCGGCGCGCGGAAGCCTTGGTCCCGGTGCTGCGCGAGCGCGCCCCCGAAGCGGAGAAGCTTCGCTGCTGCCCGGACGCGACGATCGCCGATTACGCTGCCAGCGACCTGCTGCGGATCTTGATGCCGGCGCGGTTCGGCGGCTACGAGCTCAATTACGATGTCTATTGCGAGGTGGCGAAGACGTTGTCCCACGGCTGCGGCTCGCAGGCATGGGTCTATATGGTGTTCGCCGACAACGCGATGAAGGTCGCCTACTTCCCGCGGCAGGCGCAGGAAGAGGTTTGGAACGACAATCCCGATGCAAAGCTTTCCAACGCGGTCGCGCCGATCGGCAAGGGCGAGGTGGTGGAGGGCGGCATCAAATGGACCGGCCGGCATCCTTTCTCCAGCGGGGTCGATCACGCCGACTGGGTGATGCCGACGGGCCATGTCCAGCGCGGCGACAAGAAAGAAACCGTGTCGGTGCTGATCCCGAAGAAGGACATCAAGATCGTCGATGACTGGCATGTGATCGGCCTTGCCGGCACGGGCAGCAAGACCTTCGAGGTCAACGGCGCCTTCGTTCCAGCGCACCGCATCCTCAGCAAGGATGACGAAGCCGCCGAGGCGCCCTACAAGGCGCCGGTTTTTCATCTGCCGCGCGGCGGCGTCTCCTCGGCGAGCTACGCGGCGGTCGCGGTCGGCTGCGCCGAGGGCATGCTTGAGGAATACATCAAATACACCGCCCCGCGGAAATCGCGCACCACGGTCGTGGCCGAGGAGATGGGCACCCAGATGGGCATTGGCATCGCCGCCTCCGAGATCGAGGCAGCAAGCAGCATGCTGCTGACGCCGGTGCGCGAAACCATGCAGCTTCTCGAAAAGGGCGAGCCGGTGCCGAGGACGCTCAACCTGCGGGGCAAGCGCAACGCTGCTTATGCCGCGCAGCTTTCGATCCAGGCCGCGCAGAAGCTGTTCAATGCCGCCGGCGGCCGCGCGCTCTATTCCGACAATGTGATGCAGCGCATGCTGCGCGACTGTCTGGCGGCGGCGGCGCATCACTCGCTCGGCTGGGATGCCGCTGCGGCGAGTTACGGGCGGCATGCCCTGAAGGCGGCTTTGGAAAACAAATGAAACAATATCGGGGGGACAATGGCGGGAGCGCTCGAGGGCATCCGCATCGTTGAGATCGCGAGCTTCGTGTCCGGGCCTTATGCCGGGATGCTGCTGGGCGATCTGGGCGCGGAAATCATAAAGATCGAAGCGCCGGACAAGGGCGATCCGTTCCGCGGCTGGGGCCGCGTCGAATACTCACCGCCCTTCGGCTCGGTAAACCGGAACAAGAAAAGCGTCGCGGTCGACCTGAAAGATGCCAAGGGGCTCGCGGCCGTGCGCGATCTGCTGCGCAGTGCCGACGTGCTGATCGAGAATTTTCGCCCCGGCACGCTCGACCGCATCGGGCTGACCTACGAACAGGCAGCAAAGGACAACCCACAGCTGATCTGGTGCTCCATCACCGGCTTTGGCTCTGACGGCCCTTATGCATCGCGCCCGGGCTACGACACCGTGGGACAGGCGATGAGCGGGCTCCTGAGCCTTGTTACCGATATGGACGATCCGCGTCCGACCGGGATTTCGCTCTCCGATCATCTCTCTGGCATGGTGGCTTGCAACGGCGTGCTGGCCGCCTTGGTGGCGCGCGGGCGCACTGGCCGGGGCCAGCGCGTCGATACCTCGCTGCTGGAGGCCAGCCTTTCTTTCTGTGGCGAGAATGCCGCGCGCTATTTCGAAAACGCCAAGGTGCCCGGGCGCTCTACGCGCACGCGCGAAGCTTCGGTTTATGCCTTTGTCGCCAGCGACGGATTGCCATTCATCATCCATCTGTCCTCACCGCAGAAATTCTTCGAAGGAATGGCGCGCGCCGCCGGCAAGCCGGAATGGATCGCCGACGAGCGCTTCGCCACCCGCGATGCGCGGCGGAAAAACCACGACCGGTTGGCGGAAGAGATGACCGCCGTGTTCAAGACCGGTCCGCGCGAGATGTGGCTGCAACAGCTGCTGGCCGAAGACGTGCCTTGCTCACGCATTAACACTTTGAGCGAGGTTTTCGAGGATCCGCAGGTGAAGCATCTCGGTATGCGCAAGGATCTGCCGCATCGCCATCTCGGCACGGTGAGCCTTGTGCGCAATGCGCTGCGGATGTCCGGCACGCCGGTGGAAATCCGCACTGCCGCGCCGGACCTCGGCGAGCACAACGACGAGATACTCGGGAAACGGGGGTAGCCAATGCGCGGCATCCGAATTGTCGGGCTAAGCTTTCTCTTTGCGGCAAGCGCCGCGGTTGCGGCGCAGGCGCAGGCCCCGGCCGAATTCTATCGCGGCAAGCAGCTGACGATGATCACCTCCGCCTCGGTCGGCGGCGGCTACGATCAATATGCAAGGCTCCTGGCCAAGCACATGCCGCGCTTCATCCCGGGCAATCCGACGATCGTGGTGCAGAATATGCCCGGCGCCGACGGCATCCGGGCGGCGAACTACCTTTATAATGTCGCAGCGAAGGACGGCTCGGTGATCGGTGGCCTGGCCCGCAACAACGGGCTGGCGCATTTCTACGATCCCGGCAACACCTCTGCGCAGTTCGACGCGCGCAAGTTCATCTGGCTCGGCTCGCCGCAGCAAGAAATCGGCCTGTTCGTGCTGCGCACCGAGAAGGGTGCGAAAACCATCGACGACCTCAAGCGCATAGAGGTAACCTCGAGCGCAACCGCGCGCAATTCGCCGGCGTCGATCTATGCGCGCATGCTCAACACCCTCTACGGCACCAAGATCAAGACGGTTGACGGCTATGGCGGATCGCAGGAAGCCTTGCTGGCGGTCGAGCGCAACGAGGTTGACGCCCACATCTCCGGCGGCTCGTCGGCGGCGTTCCGCGCGCGCATCGCGCCGATGCTGAAGGCCGGCACCGCCAAGATCGCCCTGCAGATGGGCATGGTGCGCGATCCGGAATATCCCGACGTGCCGACCGCCATCGAGATCATGCCGACGGCCGAGGGCAAGCAGCTGTTCGAGATCGCCTTCGCCGAGCAGGTCATGGGGCGGCCTTTCGTGCTGCCGCCGGGCGTGCCGGCCGACCGGGTGAAGACATTGCGTGACGCCTTCGACGCCGCGCTGAAGGATCCGGAGCTTCTGGCTGACGCCAAGACGCAGCGCATGGAAATCGACCCGGTGACCGGCGCGGCGATCAACGCGTTGCTGGACCGCGTCTATGCCGCGCCCCCGGCGCTCGCGGCGCGCCTAAGCGAAATGGCAAAGTGAGATGGCAATGATCGAATCTTCCCGCGACTTGCGCGACGTCTGCGCCATCGTCGGCGCCGGCAACAGCCGGCTCGGGCGCGTGCCCGGCGTCTCTAGCTTGGATCTGCTGGTGGAAGCGATGCGCAACGCCATCGCCGACGCCGGGCTGAAGGTCTCCGACATCGACGGCATCATCTGCCGCGGTCCCGACGATTCCTATTGCCACCATCAGCGCGTCGGCGAGCGGCTCGGCATCAATGCGCGCTTCTCCACCACGCTCGACAATGGCGGCGCTAGCCAGATCCTGGCGGTGTCGCTCGCCACCATGGCGATCAAAGCCGGGCTCGCCACCACCGTGATCTGCGGCTATGGCCGCGATGCCTGGTCGCGCACGCATAAAACCGAAGAGGCGCGAGTGCGCAACGAAACACGGTCGGAGGCCCAGCGGGCGCAGGAATTCGCCCCGGAATACGGCTATTTCGGCGCGGTGGCGGCGCATGCCTTCGGCGCCACGCGACACATGCATCTCTACGGCACCACGCGCGACCAGTTCGGCCATGTGGCGGTAGCCTTTCGCGAGCATGCGTTGCGCAATCCCGACGCGCAGATGAAGAAGACGCTCTCGCTCGCGCAATATCATGATGCGCAGCCGATCGTGGCGCCGTTCGGGCTGTTCGATTGCAGTTTGCGCAGCGACGCCGCCGGCGCGGTGATCGTCACCAGCCGCGAGCGCGCGCGCGACCTCAAGCAGCCGCCGGTGTCGGTGAAGGGCTTCGGCTCCTACAACAACCTCACCGGCTGGTTCACCGGCGACAATATGGTGACGACGGCGGCGAAACAGAGCGGTGAGGCGGCCTACAAGATGGCCGGCGTCGGCCCTGCCGACGTCAATACCGCGCAGCTCTACGATTGCTTCACTTACATGGTGGTGGCGCAATTGGAGGACTACGGCTTCTGCAAGAAAGGCGAGGGCGGTCCCTTCGCGGCATCAGGCGCGCTGCAGCTGGGCGGGCGGCTGCCGACCAACACTTCGGGCGGCCAGCTTTCCGAGGCGCATGCGGAGGGCATGCTGCAGCTGGTCGAAGGCGTGCGTCAGATGCGCCACACTTATCCGCCCGAACGGCAGGTGAAGAACGCGGAGATCGCGCTCATCTCCGGCCATGGCGGCAATCAGGTCTGCCACTCCACGCTGATCCTGGGGCGCGGGTGATGAGCAAGCCCAAGCCCGTTCCGTCGCCCGCGCCGGAGTCGGAGCCATACTGGAACGCGGCGAAGCAGCACAGGCTGGAGCTGCCGCGCTGCAATGCCTGCAAGCAATTCTGGTTTCCGCCCTCGCAGAGCTGCCCGCATTGCCTCTCCGCGGATTTTTCCTTCGCGCCGGTCTCGGGCAAAGGCAAGGTGTTCAGCTTCGTCACCTTCCACCGCGTCTATCATCCTGCCTTCGAGCAGGAAGTGCCTTACGTGGTGGCGCTGGTGGAGCTCGACGAAGGCCCGCGGTTGCTCACCAACATCGTCGGCGTTACGCCGGATAAAGTCGCCTGCGAGATGCCGGTAAAGGTGGTGTTCGACGACGTCACCGACGGCGTCAGCGTGCCGAAGTTCACGCCGGTCTAGTACGAGTTCTTTCGCTCAGCTGGTGGCGATGGCGACCCCCAAAATTGCGTCCACAGCAGCAACCGTGGTCGGTGCGAACATCTTGCGCTCGCGCACCCACCATTGGCGCGCTCCCGACCTGCGCATGATCTGTCGCATCGATTGAGCATGGAAATGGTCTTGGTACCCAACGCTCTCGAGTTCCAAAATGAGCTGCGAGTTCGCGATGAGCATTTGCATCATGGAACCGAAGCGCCACCGCTCCACGGGGTCCAATTTGGCCAAGTCTTTGAGGCCGTCACGAAATATGCGTCATTCGGCATTGCTTGCCAGCATCCGGCTGAAATCCTGAATCACCGATGCGGCAGCAATTAAGCGCGAATTGCGCGCCACCTTTGTGTTGATGCGCAACTGAAAAGACGCATAGATGAGCGACAGCACAAGCGCGAGCGCAGCGATAGTCGGGCTGAGGGCGTAAATCTGTTCAAGCGTCATGACGGACCCCCTAAGAAATTGACTGTGACTTACTTTTGGGACGTTACCAGCATCCGCTTCGGGCCACGAGCAGCCACTCTCGTCTGACCACCAAATCGGAAATACCACCAGACTCGAGTGTCTGCGAGGCGCCGGCCGGTGCACCGAGCCGGCGGCTTTCAGTCCATCCGCGCCAAGATCTGATGCAGGACCTAAGCAGTCTTCTCCACCACCACCTTCTTCAGCGGCTTCTTCTCCACCCAGCGTCGCAGATTATCGACGAAAATCTTGATGAAGCCGGCGTGGCTGTCGCCCTGACCGCCCGCGCCGCCGATATGCGGCGTGATCAGCACATTCGGAAGCGTCCAAAAAGGATGATCGGCCGGCAGCGGCTCGGTCACCGCCACGTCGAGTCCTGCGCCCTTGATCTTGCCCGCCTGTAGCGCCTCGATCAGCGCGGGCTCATCGATCATCTGGCCGCGCGCGATGTTGACGATAAAGGCGGTGGGTTTCATCGCCCCGATCACCGCGCGGCTCACGATCTTTTCGGTCTCGGCGTCCGATATGGCGGCGACGGCGATGATGTCGGCGTCCGCCGCGGCCGCCTGCAGTTCGCTGCGCGGGCGGATGCGGTCGACATGCGGGATCGTGTCGGTGGTGCGGGAAATCCCGGTCACCGTCATGTCGAAGGCTTTGGCCTTGCGCGCGATGTCCTGGCCGATGGCGCCGAGCCCGATCAGCACCATGTGTTTGCCGTTCAGGTTATCGGTGGTGGGCGCGATCTCGTCACGCCGCCAGATTTTTTCCCGCCTGCCCGCCTCGACCGCCTTCATCTGACGCATCAGCCCGAGCATCAGCGCGTAAGCGTGCTCGGCCACCGCGAAGGCGCGCAGCCCCGATGAATTCGTCACGACTACCCCGGACGGCAGGCCGACCTCCTGCGCCTTGTCGATGCCCGAGGTGGTGAACTGAATCCATTTCAGCTTGCCGGCATTGGTGCGGATGATTGCGGCATTGTCGGCGTTATAGAGCCGGTTGCTGGCGATCAGGATTTCCGCACCCGGCATAGCGGAAGCGAGCGTCGCGGGGTCGCGTGCGCGTATCAGCTCGGCGCCGGGGAAAGCCTTCAGCTCGGCTTCGAGGCCGACATATCTTTCACCGTGTTCCAGAAGGACGATTTGCATGGCGTGGCTTTCGTTGCGGACGCCATGCGTTCCTATCGCCCGGTGAGGCATAAGAAAAGCCCGGCCGGTTCCGGGATGCGGGGCGCGACCAAACGCCCGGTCCTGCCTCGGGCGTGGAAAACACTGCGGTTTTCAAGCGATTCCGCCGGATTCAAATGTTTAAACATATTGACCGGCTGGCGGGCCGCTGGCAGGCTCCCCCACCCATCCAATAAGCCTCGCGGTCCACTCCTTGGGCGAACAAGAGGCATTACACGGGAGGAATCGACCCAGATGCCGTTTTATACGCTCGATGACATGCGCGAGGGCGCGCAAAAGGGAAATCCCACCGTGTCGGTGCATTCCGCGGTTGGGGAATTCATGAAGGTCGCTGTGGTGACCAAGCCGGAAGGCAAGGGCCCTGCGCTGCACGAGCATCCCAATGAAGAGCAGTGGACGCTGATCCTGGAAGGCCAGATGCATTTCATCCTCGGCGATGAGGATCGCATCGTCGGTCCCGGCACCATCGTGCACATCCCGCGCCACGTGAAGCATCGCAGCCGCCCGGTCAACGGGCCGGCGACCTTCTTCACGGTTAAGAGCCCCGCCGGCAGCGGCGCGATGGATCAGGATTATAATAAGGCTGCGGACGCGGAAACCGCCGAGGCGAGCTATCCGGGAACGAAACGCTGAAATTCGTGTGAATTGCGTGCGGTAACGCCGCGCTGAAATAATCCGATCAGGGAGGACAAGGAAATGAAGTGGGCAAGAACATTGGCCGTCACGGCGGCTGTCGTGGGCGCCTTCACCGCCAGCGCGCTCGCCAACAACGTAGATTTCGCCGGAAAGACAGTGAACGTCATCGTTCCGTACACCGAAGGCGGCGGCACTGACCTGTACGCCCGTCTGTTCGTTCCCTATTTGCGCAAGCATCTGCCTGGCAACCCAACCGTCGTCATCCGCAACATGCCAGGCGGCGGCTCCATTATGGGTTCAAACCATTTTCATAAGAACGCCAAGCCCGATGGCCTGACCATTGTTGGGACATCGAGCTCGACACTGGTTGCGCAATTGCTTGCCGGCAAGAAGCGCGAATTCGATGTGCTCAAGTGGCGGCATTTCATCGTTTCCCCGCAAGGCACTGTCGCCTACGTGACCACCAAGACCGGCGTCAACGGCAAGGACCCGGTCGCCGACATCCAGACTTTGCGCAAGCAGAAGCTCAAATATGGCTCCAAGCAGCCGGATGCCGGCGAACTTCGCGTCATCCTGGCCTTCGAGCTGCTCGGCATGAACGTCGACACGGTCTTCGGCCTGGCGCGCGGCGAGGTCCGCCAGGCGATGATGCGGGGCGAAATCGAGCTCAACCACGACACGGCGGAAACCTACCTCGCGAATGGCGAGAAGATGCAAAAGGACGGGCAGATCGTGCCGCTGTTCACCCTTGGTTATCCGAAGGGCGAAGACATCGTGCGCGATCCGACCTTCCCGCAACTCATGACCGCCAGCGAGTTGTACGAGAAGCTCAACGGTAAGGCTCCGTCCGGTCCGCTTTATCAGGCCTACAAGAGCTTCGTGAACCTCGGCGTCGCTTCTTCCAAGGGCTTTGCACTGCCTGCCGGCACCTCCGACGAAATCCGCGACACTTACGTCAATGCGATGCGCAAGACTTTGGACGACCCCGAATTCAAGAAGGCATCGGGCGAAGAGGTTGGCGATTATCCGCAGCTATTCGGCAAGGACGCGGACTTCGCCATCAAAGAAGCCGTCGATCTGTCGCCGGAAACGAACAAGTGGTTGCTTGAATTTCTCTCGAGCAAGTACGGCTTCAAGCCATAAGGCAAGCGAAGGCCCGGCTCTGAGAAAAAGCCAGGCCGCTTCTCGCCAGACGAGTGGGGCCGCGTGCTCGACATTATCTTGACGACGTTCGTCCAGCTTTTGACAGGCTGGCACCTGGTCTACCTGTTGCTCGGCGTCCTGCTCGGCCTGGTCTTCGGTGTGCTGCCTGCAATGGGGGGCGCCGCCGGTATGGCCGTGCTGCTTCCCTTCATATTCGGGATGCCGCCATCCCTCGCTTTGCCGATGATGATCGGGATGATGGCTGTCACTCCAACAGCAGACACATTCTCATCCGTGCTGATGGGAATTCCGGGTGGCAACAGCTCGCAGGCCACGGTGCTCGACGGCTTCCCGATGTCCAAGCGGGGCGAAGCTGCACGGGCCCTGTCGGCGGCCTTCACGGCCTCCCTGGTGGGAGGGCTCTTTGGCGCGCTGATCCTCACTTTCGCGGTGGTCGTGGCCAAGCCGCTGCTGCTGATGATTGGTTTTGGCGAGCAGCTCCTGCTGGTCCTGTTGGCGCTGACCATGGTCGGCACTCTCGCTGGTCCGAACCCGCTTAAAGGGCTCGCGACCTGCGGGCTTGGCCTACTCGCCGGCATGATCGGCACAGCGCCGACCTCCGGTACGCAACGGCTCACCGGCGATCTCGCCTACCTGCTCGATGGACCACCGCTCCCGATCATCGCGCTCGGCCTGTTTGCCATACCCGAAATCGTTGACCTGGTGCGGCGGCAATCCAGCATTTCGAAGACCGGCGTCAGCATCGGCAGCGGCTGGCTGGAAGGTATGAAGGACACATTCCGCCACTGGGGCCTGGTATTGCGCTGCTCGACAATCGGTGTGGTCGTGGGCGCCATGCCCGGCCTGGGGGGCTCCGTAATCAACTGGATGGCCTATAGCCATGCGATCCAGACGGCGAAAGACAAGTCGCAGTTCGGCAAGGGGGACGTGCGGGGCGTGCTGGCCCCGGAGTCCGCGAACAATGCGCAGGATGGCGGGCACCTCATTCCGACGTTGCTGTTCGGCATTCCGGCGGGGGCCAGCATGGCGCTGCTGCTCTCCGGCTTTATCCTGATAGGACTGAAGCCTGGCCTGGAGATGGTCACCAACAACCTTGGTCTAACCTACACCATCATATGGTCGCTGGCCTTGGCCAATGTTATCGGCGCCGGCGCTTGCGTTTTGATTTCTCAGCCGATCTCCAGGCTCACAACGGTGCCGTCTACTGTCATCGCGCCGTTCATGTTCGTCATCATCTTCTTTGCCGCGGCCCAGTCGACGCGAAGTTGGTACGACCTCATCGCGGTAATGGTCATCGGCGCGCTCGGTGTCTATCTGAAACGCTTTGGCTGGCCACGGCCGGCGTTCATGATCGGCTTCGTGCTCTCCACGCAGTTGGAAAACGGGATCTATCGGGTGGTTCAGATCTACCAGTGGTCGTTCCTGACGCGGCCGGTGGCACTCATTCTGCTCGCCATTGTCGCGATCTCGCTCGGCACAGCGCTATGGTACCGCGAGCATGGCCGCGTATTGACGGCCGACAGCGTACACTCGCATCTCGGTCGGCTGCCGCAGGTCCTGTTCTTCGCCGTCCTTTTCTCCGCGACGGCCTATGCGCTCATCCAGAGCTTTGAGTGGACCTATGCAGCGGCGCTTTTCCCGCGCTCGGTTGCGATCGTGACCCTGCTGCTGCTCGCCCCGCTCGGCTTGGTCCTGCTCATCGCGAAGTCGCCCAGCACCGCGTTCTATGAATCCGAACGCGAGGAGTTCAGCGCGGACGTCGAGCAGCACAGCAACGAATACTTCCTACTTTGGCTTATCGGCTATGTCGGCATTATTGCACTTATAGGCTTCGCGCTAGGGTCGGCGGCCTTTGTGTATGTGTTCATGTGGCGCAAGGCGCAGGTCAGTTCTCTCACATGTGTGCTGAGCGCCGGCTGCGTCTTCGCATTGCTCCAAGGACTCAATTTCTGGCTTGGCATAACCTATGTGGACGGCCTCCTGCAGACGCTGGATTTGCCTTGGCCGCTGAACTGACAGAGGCAAGGGATGTGCGTGACGTGATGACAAAAGCGGCGAAGCTTGACGAGAGCGGGCGCAGCGATGGCGCCGCCATCACCCGCGGGCTCGCGAACTATGTTGTGCGCAGCCGCTTTGAAGATATTCCCGCGGAAGTCCGCCACGAGGGCGTGCGCTCGCTGGTCAATTTCATCGGTTGTACGGTGGCCGGCTCGCGCCACGAAACGGTGGAAGCTGCGCTGGCGGCGCTGAACGATCTTGGCGCGAGCGGCGAGGCGGTTGTGCTCGGCCGCAGCGAGCGGCTCGATGCAATGAATGCCACTTTGGTCAATGGCATCAGCTCGGCCGTACTCGACTTTGACGCCACTCAGTTCAAGCGCACCAATATCCATCCGAGCGGGCCGGTGGTGCCGCCGCTGCTCGCCTTTATGGCTTCGCGCTCCGTTTCCGGGGGTGAATTCCTGCACGCCTACATCCTCGCGGTGGAAGTCGCCTGCCGTCTTGCCAATGGAATCTTCGGCGAGGAAAACCCGGGATGGCATGTCACCGGCGCAACCGGCGGCGTTGGCGCCGCCGCCGGGGTCGGACGCCTGCTCGGGCTGAGCGCCGACAAAATGACGGCCGCCTTCGGTATTGCCGCGACTCAGGCGGGCGGCCTGCGGGAAATGTACGGCACCATGTGCAAGAGTTTCACCCCCGGCCGCACCGCGCAGAACGGCTATCTCGCTGCGCTCTTGGCGGCGCGCGGCTTCGACAGCGCGGAACAGGCGATCGAGGGCGACAAAGGCTTGGCGATGGTGATGACCGGCCATCCCGCAGAGCGTGAGATTCTGCAGGGGTTGGGCGAACGTTTCGAGATCATGCATAACATCTATAAGCCCTTTGCCTGCGCCATCGTGTCGCATGCGGCGATCGACGGTGCGCTGCGGCTGCGCAAGTTACATGCCTTTACGGCGGAAGCGGTTGACCGTGTGCATCTTCTTGTCAGCCCGCCTACGCTGGCGCTCGCCGGCAAGCGCAATCCACAGACCGGGCTTGAGTCCAAGTTCAGCGTCTATCACGGCGTCGCACTGGCGCTGCGCCATGGCGATGCCGATCCGCGCCGGTTCCAGGATTCCTATGCGCTCGATCCGGCGCTCGCCGCGTTGCGTGCGCGCGTTACCGCCGAGACGAATACGCGGCTCGCCAAGGACCAGGCCGAGGTGATCATCGTGCTGGCCGATGGGCGAGAGGTGAAAACGTGCGTCGAACACGCCGTCGGCAGCCTCGTGAATCCGATGAGCGATGCCGATCTTGACGACAAATTTCGCGGCTTGTGCGAAGACACTATGCCGAAGCAGAAAATCGAACGGCTGCTCGAGCTCTGCCGTAACTGCGAGCGGCTCGCCGATGCGAACGTCATCGCACAAGCGGCTGCAGCCTGAGGACCAGGGGATCGAATGGCGGACAATATGGACGAGCTTGAAAACCTGCTGCTGGGAGAACTGGCCACTGGAAAAACCGTCAGCCGGCCGCTTTACCAGAAAGTGCGCGAGCAGCTGAAACAGCAGATCGTGCGCGGCTTCTGGAAACCGGGCGACATGCTGCCGACCGAGCCGGAGCTGGGCGAGCAATTCGGCGTCAGCGCCGGAACGGTGAAGCAGGCGCTGCTCAGCCTCGCGCGCGATGGCCTCATCATCCGCCGGGCAGGAAAAGGGACTTTCGTCGCGCGGCTCGATGGCAGCCGCAGTTTCTCGCGCTTCTTCCGCTTCCGTGGCGCGCCTTCCGGCGAAAATCTCAACCCCAGCATCCGCGTGGTGGAGACCCGTGTCTTGCGCTCGGCGCCGCGTGCGATCACCGAGGGCCTGCAGATCGCGCACGACGCGCCGGTGCTGTTCCTGCGCCGCATGCTGATCCAGGACGATGTGCCGATCTGCATCTATGACTCGCACCTACCTTGCGATCTCGTTCCCAACCTGGAGAAGGTGCCGCTGGACCAGGACCGGCTTTATCGCGCGCTGGAAAAGCACTTCGGCATCCATGTGGTGAATGCCGACGAGGTGCTGCGCGCCGATGCCGTGCACGGGCCGGAGGCGAAGCTGCTCAATCTTCCTGAAGGGGCGCCGGTGATCCTGATCGACCGCACGGCCTTTACCCATGGTGGCCGCATCATCGAGCTGCGCCGCACCGTCGGGCGCAGCGACCGCTTTTTCTACCGCATCCGGCTGCCGTAAGGGTCCGACAGGCGGCTGGTGGCGACCAGCAAAAATCCCAAGCCGAGACCGGCTGGCACCGCGGCCCATAGCCAAGTCTCGCTTCCCGTCGCCAAATAGCCGGCCAGACCGCCCGCCGTGCTGCCCGCGCCGAGGCCCATGATGCAGAGGGCCAAGCTGGGACTCACGCTGCGGCGCAGGACTATGGGCCCGAGAATCAGCGGCGCAAACGACAGTACGGGGCTGCAAAGGACGAAGACGACGGCGAGAAAGCTGCTGCTGGTGAAACTCATCGGCAGCGTCTCGGTGACCAGTACGAGGGCAATGACGATGGCCAGAAAGAAAAGGCGGCCGGCGACGCTGCTGGAAAATGTTTCCATGCTTTCTGACGGCATGTCGTAGCGAATGGTGCAAAGGCCGGCCGAGAAGCACGCGGCCATGGTCGATAATCCCATTACCACGATGACGATGAGCAATAGCGAAAAGGCCGCGGCGGCGATCGGGTTCTCGCCGGAAGCTGCTGCCTGCACGATCGCTTGCATAACCTCCGTACCGTTGGCGAGTGCCAGGGCCGCAACGGTCATGGCACCAAGGCTCGCGATGAAAAGCCACAGCAACGGAATCTCCACGGCATAAATTCGGAAAATTTCGCGCAGTGCCTTCTGCCAATGCGTCGTGTCGCCTGGATAGGCTTGCCTGTTCTTCTCTAGTGCTGCCAGCCTTTGCCAATGCACGATGTCGGCAAGCGGATAGAACAGCGGCAGGAGAACGAGAGCAGCCAGGCCTGAGAGCGGTATGCTCGATCCGCTCGATAACGTGGTGCCGGCATCGATCGGAGCGGAAGAGCTGGTGGCGGATAATTCCATCCCCGCCAGGACGATGACCAGGACAACGAAGATCGAAATGACGGGATTGAGGACCTTGCCGAATTTGCTGAGCAGCTTGGCGCTGAGCGAAGCGGGAGCGACCGGACCTGTCTCGATATAGCGCGAGCGGCGATAGATTAAGATAGCGAGAGAGTAGACAGCCCCGAAGCCAATGGCGAAGGCGCCATGCGGGGGCAATGGCATCAGCGCGGAAACGTGCAGATAGAGCAGCAACGCTGCCGCACCGAATAGACCGAAAAAGATTGCGCCCAGCTGGAGCTGCCCCGAATAAATTACGCCCGACTGGCCTGCAGGAACCGCGTAAACGACGGCCAAGAGCAAAGTACCGAACACCAGCGCTCTTGCCAGCGCGTCATTGCCGAACACCAGCTTGTAAAATCCGGAGAGCGCGAATGCTTCGCATGCGACCGCTACAACGAGCACAAACAGCGTCAGGCTGGCTGCGAACAGGCGCAGGCGGGGATCGTCACCATATTGCCGCGCAATGAAAGCGTGAACGGTGATGGACTGATCGCCATCCAGTGCGCTTTCGAGGAATGCAAAAATCCGTCGGCGCGACGCGTAGAGAAGATAAAGGCCGAGCCCGAAGCTCGTAGCGCCAACGATAATCGGCCAGAAATCACCGGTGGCGCCGAAGACGAAGACGGGCCCGAAGATCGCTAGCCGCAGGGAATAGGCAATGGACGAGTTGCGGACCGCCTGGGGCGGGGTGGGGCGCGGTGAGACAAAATAGTCCGCCGCGCCGACGCCGCGGCGATGGCGGAGCAGCCAGACAGGAAGCAGACAAAGCGCCAGCGAAAAAAGGAGCGGCAGAAAAACGACCAAGGACATGAGAAAAATCTGCTAGATTTGCCAACCCGGCGACCAAGCTTAGCCGATAAGATCCTACAAGCACGGGCAAAAGTGATGAGGGTGGGCGTGCGCGGGCTTCATTGCCGGTTCGGTTTCAAGGCGGGCGGTTGCTCGGCCGCGGTCTTTGCCTTTGTCCTGTTCTGCTGCACGGCGGCTTTCGCCGAAACCCAGGTTTATCTGCTGCGCGGCTGGTTCGGCGTGTTCTCCGCCGGCATGGACGTGCTGGCCGATGAGCTGCATGGACAAGGCATTAAGGCGGAAGCAATCGGCCATCTGGCCTGGAGGGCGACGGTTTCCAAGATCAGTTCCGACCGCGCGGCGGGAAGAGCGGGTCCGATCGTCTTGGTGGGCCATTCGCAAGGCGCCAATAACGTCATCGAGATGGCGCGCGAACTGGAGAAAAAGAAAATACCGGTCGATCTCTTGGTAACCCTGGCGCCTTTCATGCAGGATCCGGTTCCCCGCAATGTGGTCCGGGCGCTGAATTTTTATCAGGCCGGCGGCTGGGGCGCGCCGCTTTCGGGCGACAACGGTTTCCGCGGAAAAATCTCCAACATCGACATGGGCGGCGAGCTCGGAACTTTTCATATAAACATCGACAAGAGCGCCAAGGTGCAGGCAGAGATCGCGCGCGAGATCGTCAGCTT